>CAYIFO010000025.1:6638-12233 GCA_964362725.1 uncultured Candidatus Saccharibacteria bacterium | reverse complement strand
AAGACCGTGATCAGACGGCGATGCTCATGGTGTTCAATTTTGCTTCCAGGTATGACCGAAGAAGTTAAAAAGTCATTTGCCATTCAGGCTAATTATAGCACTGTAGGATAGGGGAAAAGCGTTATTATGCTGTGGATAGCAGTTCGCTAGGGTTAACCTCGCGGAAATGCGCTATTATACTGGTATGTCTGCGCCAGCTACCAATTCAAGGAAAAGACTGATCTTGCTAGACGCCCACGCTATCTTGCATCGGGCTTATCATGCTCTGCCTGATTTTTCGACGGCTCGGGGCGAGCCAACGGGGGCGCTCTATGGTCTTTCGACTATGCTTATCAAGATAATAGAGGACTTGAAGCCGGATTACATTGTGGCCTGTTACGATGTCAAAGGACCAACTTATCGTCACGAGGTTTATGAAGGCTACAAGGCCCAGAGGAAGGCGGCTGAAGATGATCTGGTCGCTCAGATGAAAAGTTCGAGGAGAATATTTGAGGCCTTGAATATCCCTATTTATGACAAAGAAGGCTTTGAGGCTGATGATATGCTGGGGACGATTGTGGAACAGTTAAAAAATCCCCCACCCCTCGACAAGCTCGGGGCACCCCCTTTTTCAAAGGGGGATTCCGGAAGCGAAAATTCAACTGAATCAAGAGTGCATACTGAGCAGGATTCCCCCTTTGAAAAAGGGGGTGGCCGAAGCGAAGCGAAGGCCGGGGGATTTTCTCTTGAAATCATCATCGCCTCCGGTGATATGGACACGCTTCAGTTGGTAAAAGGGGAGGAGGTCAAGGTTTACACTTTGAAGAAGGGAATAAAGGATACGATCATGTACGACGAATCGGCTGTGCGGGAGCGCTTTGGTTTTGGGCCGGAACTTATTCCGGATTATAAAGGTCTTAGAGGTGATCCTTCCGACAATATCATGGGCGTCAAAGGAATTGGTGATAAAACCGCCACGATTCTGATTACCACTTTTGGTTCTATTGAAAATATTTACCAGGAATTGGAGGCGGGCAATGAGGATAAATTCAAGAAGGTGGGAATTTCGCCAAGAATTATTCAACTTTTGAAAGATAATAAAGAAGAAGCTGATTTTAGTAAAATGTTGGCTACGATCCGCCGGGATGTGCCTATTACTTTTAATTTTCCAGAGAAGACATTCAAGGAAAATCTGGATATGAAGAAGATAAGCTCTCTCTGGCATGAATTTGAATTTCGGACTTTGACGCAGAGGTTGGAGAAGGTGGTGGAGGTGATAAAAAATCCCCCACCCCTCGACAAGCTCGGGCCGGGGGATTTTATGGAATCTCTTTCCAAAGAAGATCTTGAAAAAACCGCCTTGGCGCTCTGGCTTATCAATTCAAGTATTACAAATCCGCAAATGGAGGATGTCCTCAATTTTGCCAATACGGATAACTATGAGGAAGCAAAAAAGGCTGTTTACGAGGAATTGAAAAAGAAGGACGAGAAAAATGTCTACGAAAAAATCGAATTGCCTCTCATTCCGGTTATAAAGCGTATGGAAGAAAGAGGAATCAAAGTCGATCGAGCCATGTTGGCAAATTTGGCCAAGACCTATCATGCCGAGGCTTCAAAGTTGGAAAAGAATATCCATGAATTGGCGGGAATGGAATTTAACATAAACTCACCCAAGCAATTGGGTGAAATCCTTTTCGACAAGCTCGGGCTTACTGCCAAAAATCTGAAAAAAACCAGCGGGGGCGCTCGGTCGACCAAAGAATCGGAACTGGAAAAATTGCGGGATCTGCATCCGATCGTGCCGCTTATCTTCGAGTATCGCGAACTGCAGAAACTCCTCTCTACCTATATTGACGCAATTCCGCCTCTTCTCGACTCGGAGGATCGTTTGCACAGCAATTTTGTTTCGTCGGGTTCGACGACTGGCCGGATGGTCTCAATCAATCCCAATTTGCAGAATATCCCCATCAAATCCGATCTGGGCAAAGCTATTCGCAAGGCTTTTGTGGCCAGTCCGGGTTTTGCTCTTTGTAGTTTTGATTATTCCCAAATGGAATTGCGGATTGCCGCTTTTCTTTCGGGCGATGAAAAATTGATCGAGATATTCCGGAAAGGGGAGGATGTTCATAATTCGGTGGCTTCTCATGTCTTCAAGGTGCCAATATCGGAAGTGACAGCTACGATGCGCCGTCAGGCCAAAGTTATAAATTTTGGAATCATTTACGGTATGGGAGTCCTGGCTTTGAAACAAAATCTGGGCACGAGTCGGGAAGAAGCCCAGAAATTCCTAAACGATTATTTTGCCACCTTTTTCACTTTGGCGGAATATTTGAAAAGAGTCAAGGAAGAAACGGCGGCTCGGGGCTATACGGAGACTTTCTTTGGTCGGCGGCGGTATTTCGAAGGTATCAATTCTCGGATTCCATATGTCAAAGCCCAGGCCGAAAGAATGGCGATAAACGCGCCTATTCAAGGCACGGAAGCCGATGTGATCAAGCTGGCTATGGTGGAAATCGAGAAATATGTCAAAGCAAATAAGCTGGAAGAAGTCGTTTTTCCTCTTCTTCAGGTTCATGACGAATTGATCTATGAGATAAAGGAAGAAAAAGCCGAGGAAATAGCGTCAAAGATCACGGCCATCATGGAGGGGGTAATGGATCCCAAAGACACGAAGGGTGTGGTTCTCAAAGCCGAAGCGGCTATTGGTCAGAATTGGGGGGAGTTAAAATGAAAAATCATGCTCTACATCTTCCACGGTTCCGACATTTCCAAATCGTCCGACAAAGCCCGATCGTTGGTCAATTCTTTGCGCCTCAAAAAACCGGATGCGGCTTTCATAGAGATCAATCCAAACAACTGGAGTCCATCTGTTATTGAAGAAAACCTAGGCGGTCAGGGTTTGTTTTCCAGTAAATATATAATTTTGCTAAACCAGCTCTTTGAAGAAGAGGAGATAGGAGAAAAGCTAGTTGAATTTTTGCCGGCTCTCCAGGAATCGGACAATATTTTTATCGTGAACGAAGGCAAAGTCAAGGCCGAATTGAAAAAGGCTTTTCAAAAACAAGCCGAAAAAGTGGTCGTTTCGGAAAAAACGGAAACCAAGAAAAATTTTGGTCAGGAGTTTAATATATTTTCTCTGGGGGACGCCATTGGTGCCAAAGATCGTTTCAAAGCCTGGTCCATATATCGTGAGGCCATTCAAAAGGGTCTGGAGCCAGAAAACATCGTCGGGACTATTTTCTGGCAATTGAAATCAATAGCCTTGGCGTCCAAAGCCAAGTCGGCCTCGGAAGCGGGTCTGAATCCTTTTGTTTATTCGAAGTCCAAGAAATACGCGGCCAATTATTCGGCGCAGGAATTGAATAATCTTTTGAAAGAGGTGGTGGTCCTTTACCATGACGGACATCGGGGTCTGGTGGATATGGAATTGGGGGCGGAGAAGATGATGCTTGGAAGTGAATTCTAAAGACTCCAATGATTTTTTGTTAATCCGGACTGCTCGATGATTCCCTTCAAGGTTCTTGGCTTTATGGCAATATTGCCATGTTTTGGCACGCAAACTTGTCGCGTTTTATTATCGACAAATCCCACATAGAAAAAATGGCTTCCTTTGACATGGTTGAGAAAAAAACCATTTTCCTTGAGTAGAGTCGCAACATCATTGAATGTCCAGTTGTTGACTCCTCTAGGCATTGTTTTTGGCTAGACTTTGGTAAAGCCGAAATATCTGACCTTGTACGGACTGGGTATCGGTTTTCCGGTTACGAGATCGCGCCAAAGGTCGGCATATTCTTTGAGAGGTTTTTGATTTAAGGGAGAGACCCGAGTACCTTTCAATTTCCGTTGGGATTCGATATAACCCCGAATCGCTTCGTCAAGATTGAATCTGACGACATCGGCATCGTCGGCTGATTCGACAATGTTAAACTCGAGCGCCACTCCGTACCAAGTGTCGTTTTCCTTGAATATTA
Organism: uncultured Candidatus Saccharibacteria bacterium; assembly: GCA_964362725.1. Taxonomy (GTDB): domain Bacteria; phylum Patescibacteriota; class Minisyncoccia; order Phycocordibacterales; family PALSA-1337; genus C7867-002. The sequence goes on along the minus strand of CAYIFO010000025.1, from coordinate 8,283 downwards.
TGCATCTTATCGAGCCTTTTTTGGTCGTATTCATAAGTAAGGTCATACTATCATGGGAGTGCTGAATTCTCAATCATTTTTATCGGAAAAACTCTTTTCCAAGCAACCATAGATATTTATCGATATCCCTTAATATATACTTTTCCAACCCAAAAAATTCCCGGAAAACAGTCAAGAGGTTATTAAATTTGATATAGTCCATAAAATCTTCCTCTTAAGTTTGAGTATATAGGCATTTTTTCTCAAAGAACCTTAATGATTTGCGGACATATGAATCGTATATTGGATAAATCGTCGGTTTACTAAAACTACAATATTTTGTCGCAAAAGAATAAAAATTAATTGTTCTATTCTCACTTACTCTTACCTTAGCGACTTTATTTACGAATATAAGATCGTCTTTTGAAATATTCATGTCAATTTTTGCCTTTATGATATGTTTTGCGACGATAAGCGGACTTAGAATTCGCAGACTGTATAAATTATTCAATGCGCTAACCTTTATTAGTACCTCCTCAAGCTCCGTGTTTTTCGGATAGGTCTTCTGAAACAATCTACCGAGGCTTTTTTCTGGCATGACAGAACTATCATTTGAATTCCAAATCTTAAGATATTTTTCAACTTCTTTAGCAGAAGGGCAATTCGGTCTTTTTGATGCATCTTTCAACATTAGTGCGCCCAGCTGGATTCGAACCAGCGACCCTCTGCTTAAAAGGCAGGTGCTCTACCGGGCTGAGCTATGGGCGCGGACTTAGTTTATTCTTAAGGAACCCTCCACTAACACATAATTGACAGATTAACACAAAATAGGCTTTGTGCAATTGCATATTGAATTCAGTCTATTCAGTTTTTAATAACCGTGTAGGCGATCGTATGGGAAAACTTATATATCCCACTAGTTGTTGTGCTGTAACCAAGCCGGGTCACCTTGCAGTGAATCTTGCCGACAATCTGACTTTCGGCATATTTAGTCAGTTCGGCATTGTTCAAGAAAGTAACATTTTTACTTCTATCTCTCCAGCCATCTTTGTCTCCGGAAAGGTTGAAATACATCACACCGCCTTTTTTGAGACCGGCATACATACGGCGGATCGCAAGTCTTACCTCCTCTTTGTTTAGAAAGTGTAAAATGTTGCGACCGTGGATGAAATCATAGCTGTTTTTGCGAATAGGGAAGTTTCTAATATCCGATTTTGTAAAAATGATAGTGCCACCTTCTTTGGGAGTCGTAATTTCAAACTCCTTGATATCAACGGCTTCGATTTCAAAACCCAGTGACGATAAAAGGGTAGAAGCTGTGCCATAACCACAGCCCAGATCTAGGACCTTGCCCTTGCGGATAAGTCCATCGTCTATCAAGTCCAAAATATATCTGTAAATCATATAAATAAATGGGGGGCTGATGTTTAAATCTGCCCCCTTTTGCAATGCGCGATTATTAGTCGCAACTATCGTAATCGGGTCCCGAGGTGTCACCACCGTCACAGGACCCGCCGCAATGGTCGCAACCGCCATCGCCACCATCATCATTGCAGATTATGTTCCAGACAATCCGCGGAGTCTTCATAGAACCTCCTCCAATTGAACATTTGCAAACGGGCCTTCACACCAAGTGAACGGTCCTGTAACGCTATTTAGGAATAGC
>CAYIFO010000025.1:0-6538 GCA_964362725.1 uncultured Candidatus Saccharibacteria bacterium | reverse complement strand
TTACAACGGCCTATCGAAGCCCAAGAAACCTCCCCCAGTGAAAAGAAGGGAGATAGCTAGAACGAGAAGGATAAGATAATAGTTGACGCCGTCGGTCAGAAAAGCTTTCTTTATGATTTTATCAATAAGGCGGACGATAAGGTCAACGGTGGCAAAAAGGGCGGCTACTTGGGTCCAGAGACCGAGAATAAGGAAAAGGCCGGCCAAAGCTTCTATTATATGAAGGCTTTTCTTTTGAATATTGAGAGAGGTGCCAGACAAAGCTCGATAGGCTGAATAAACCAAGACTACTCCCAGAGTGAGACGGATAAGCAGAGGAGAAATTTGTTCAAAGGCCAGTAATGAGGGAAATACCGAAAGAGTCATTTTTTTATTTATTATGATAAGGTAAAGGCATTATAAGTGATTTTTGCTTTATTTTCCATGACGAAACCGCTTACGAAATCAAGGGAAATCAGGTTATTGCTCGACAATATCCGCAGTGTTCACAATGTCGGTTCAATCTTCCGGACGGCCGAAGCGGGCGGGATCTCGATGATTTATTGTCTAGGAACGACCCCTGTACCGGTCGATCGATTCAATCGGCCCAGAAAAGATCTGGTCAAAGTGGCTTTGGGGGCGGAAAAGCTCATACCCTGGCAGTCTGTTAAAAACGGTAAAAAATTGATAGAAAGTCTCAAAAAAGAAGGTTTCAAGATACTCGCTTTAGAACAGGCGCCCGGTTCGATTGATTACCGGAATGTAAAAAAATTCAACAAGGTCCTGATTATTCTAGGCAATGAGGTTGTGGGTGTCTCAAAAAAACTTTTGGACTTGGCCGACATTGTTGCTGAAATACCCATGAAAGGCCAAAAAGAATCTTTGAATGTTTCCGTGGCGGTGGGGGTTATGATTTTCGCCATTGATTAAAAATCTTATCGGAGCTACTATATTATTTTTTTATTTGCTTAACTTCTGGTGCGCGTTGCAGTAATGCGTCGCTCTTCCACCGACCACAATCCTGACGATCTTGCCCCCGCAACCCTTCTTCTTACATTTCTGACCGGTTTGTTGGTAAGCTCGATGGTGTTCTTGAAAATTACCTTTATTACCGTCAACATTCCTGTAATCGGACATAGAGTCGCCACCTAGGTCTATTCCTTTGGTCAAAAGTGTTTTTATGGCCTTGAATAGTTTGCTCATTTTTCTGTCCGAAATATTCTGGACTTTTTCAACGGGATTTATCCCGGCTCGCCACAGAGATTCATCGGCATAGATATTGCCGATACCGACTATTACGGTTTGATCGGTTAGGACTTGCTTGATTTTACCGAGAGGTTTTTTATTCAGGCATTCTCGGAATTTTTCAGTTGTAAATTCTTTATCTAACGGTTCTGGCCCAAGTTCTTTTAAATGTTCTGATTGGTGAATAATTTTTGAATCAAGAATTGTAATCTTGGCAAATTTTCTTGTATCGGAGAGGGCCAGATGACGACCATTATCAAAGGTCAAAACAAAACGAACACGCTTATTATATGGATCTTTCAATGATTCCGGCTTGATCGGTTCCCAAGGGTCGTTTTTGTTGGCGAGATTGAATCGGTAGAGACCATAAAGTAAATGGCCTGTCATTTTCATATGAATGAGAATAGTCTGGCCATTTTCCAAATTGACCAGAATATTTTTGGCCCTTCTTTCAACCGATATAATCTTTTGGCCGAGAACCGAAGTCTTGAAAATTTTGAAATAAGCCGGATCCTTGATGGTCTTTGAGTCTTTGAAATAGGGGCTGTTGTAATTTGACCAAGTATCCTTGATGACCAGGCCGATAATGTGGGACTTGAGACCTTTGACGGTTGTTTGTACTTCGGGTAATTCCGGCATAGTGATACTATACTACACCTGATATAATTGTCGCATGCGACATATTTTGGCTGTTATCGCCTCTATCTTGATCCTGGCCGTGCCCTGGCTCATGTATCATCCCGATCAAGCTCGGTATCTTTTCTCCAGGATCCAGATGGTCGAAGATCAACTGGCGGCGGTTGTCATCTCCCATATGCCCAAGACTGTCCTCGAAATCAAGTCGCGCTACGCCTCCCAGGAAAAGAGGGGTATTTTCGCGACCGCTGGTTATGAAAAGAAGGTGAAAATCCTTTTGGTGCCCGGACACGAGCCGGATTATGGCGGAGCCGAATACGGGATGATCAAAGAGCGCGATTTGGTCGTGGAACTGGCGCAAAATCTGGAGAACTTCCTTGCTCAAAATGAGCGTTACCAGGTTTTTGTCAGTCGCGACAGGACTTCTTGGAAGCCGGTCTTTGCCGACTATTTCAAGAATGGTTGGGACGACATTGTCGCCTGGGAAAAGCTTCACAAGGAGGAGGTTACCAAGTTGACTCGTTTGGGAGAATTTCATCCAGCTACGCCGATCGTCCAGCATAATAAGGCTCGAAGCGACGTAGCTTTTCGTTTGTTTGGCATGGGCAAATGGGCCAATGAAAACGATGTGGATATCATCATCCATATTCATTTCAATGATTATCCTGGTCACGGTAACGCGCCCGGCCGTTATTCCGGTTTTGCCATTTATGTTCCGGAAAAAGCATATTTTAATAGCACGACGACCAAGGCTCTGGCCGACACGGTTTTCAAGCGCTTGAGCAAATACAATCCGGTCAGTGATTTACCGGGCGAATCAAACGGTATTGTTGAAGATCAGGATCTGATCGCGGTGGGCGCCCACAATTCGGTCAACGCCGCCAGTATGCTCATTGAGTATGGTTATATATACGAACCTCAATTTACGAATTCCAATCTTCGCGATGCGACTATCCGTGATTTAGCTTTTCAAACCTATCTTGGTCTTCAGGATTTCTTTGACGATCACAACGCCGTTGGCCTTAACGGTTCCTTTGATACTCTGATCATGCCTCACTATTGGCGAAATCCATTGGTTGAAGGCGACAAGAACAATGCCGATGTATATGCTTTGCAGACGGCTCTGCTTATGGAAGGAGAGTATCCGCCACCCGGCAAGACCTTGAATGATTGTCCACGCACCGGCTGGCTCGGCAATTGCACAAAAACGGCTTTGGAATCTTTCCAAAAGAAAAAGGGAATAAAAGGGGAAGCGGGGGTTATTGGGAAAAGAACTCGAGAGGAGTTGAATAAGTTGTATTCGGTAAAGACTATTTAGTGATGACTAGGAGTTCTTCTTTTACCACTTCGGCATCACTCCAGGGAATCTTGGAACCTTTCGGTCCCATGATATACGGATCGGTTCCTTTGCCGGTAATGAGAATAACATCACCTGTCACGGCTTGTTTCAAAGCTTGACCGATAGCTTTACGACGGTCCATGATTATGGTCGGCTTCTTATTGATTATACCCTTGGCGACATCGGCTACTATTTTATCCGGGTTCTCGTCATAAGGATCTTCGTTCGTGAGTATTATTGATGAACAATATTTGTCGGCCAATCGCCCCATCTCGGAGCGCTTCCAGGTGTCTCGTCCGCCACCTGTGCCGCCCAGAACCCCGATGATTTTTGAGCCTTTGAATAATTCGTAAAGCTTCTCCAATGAGTCGGGTGTATGAGCATAATCGACGATGATTGTCAGGCCGCGGTTGTTGGGTATCTTCTCGACTCTTCCCGGAATGGATTGCAGATTTTCTATGCCTCGAATAATCTGGTCGTCAGTCAGGTTTTCATTTTTGGCCGCCGTCAAAGCGGCCACTATATTGAAAAGGTTGAATACTCCCGAAAGGTGAGAGCGAACTGTCCGGCCGTTCAGGGTAAATTCGAGACCTTCTTTTTTGATGATGTAAGGTTCGATATTGTGCAGGCTGTAATCTATTTTTTTATCGACAGGAATCTCAAAGAATAGTTCGGCGGTCTTGTCCTCGGCATTGACGATGATGGTCCGGGGCGATTTTTTGGAACGCAGCATATTCCTGGCTATGGAAAGTTTGGAGTCGAGATAATTTTCAAATGAGCCATGGGCATCTATATGTTCAGGACTGATATTGGTGAAAATAAGAGCGTCCAATTGGATGAAGCGATGGCGATAAAGAAGGGCGCCTTGGGAAGTAATCTCTATAATGGCGTATTGACAACCGGCCTTGACGGCTTGTCGGAGGATTTTTTGCATGAAGAATCTGCCGGGCATGCTCATTTTGGAAAGATTTTGGAAGGACTCGCTGTCGATCTTGTGGCGGATGGTATTGGAAAGGGCGGTTTTGAAACCGGCTTCTTCTAGGATCGAATTCAAAATTTCCGTGGTGGTGCTTTTGCCTTTGGTGCCGGTCACGGCTATAACCTTGATCTCTCGGGAAGGGAAACAGTAGAAGCAGGCGGCCAAAAAGGCAATCAGCCAGTGGTAAGCCGGGTTGAAGAATCCGTATATTTTGGTCGGAATAAGGCGACGAGCCGTGCCCAGTGTCTTGTCGAGCATGGTCCAATTATGGACTTGTAATTTCTACTTGTAAACCTCGTAGCCACCGACTGAAAGAAGGGCGATCGTGTATTCAAAGACACTCAAGCCAATAGTTTCAGAGCGGCCTTGATCTTGGCGTTGGTTTCGGTAATCTTCCCGTCGATTTTTTTCAGGGCATCACGGGCTGAATCGGCATCATAACCCAAAGCCTTCAAGGCTTCGATGACATCCATATCGCTCGACAGACCAACAGTAATATCCAGGCTTATTATTCCGCCGAGCTTATCCTTGAGTTCAAGGACAATCTTTTCGGCGGTTTTGCGACCGATACCAGAGACTTTGACCAAGTGAGCGGTCGAGCCGGTTCTTATGGCGTTGGCCAGTGCTTGGCAGGAAACGGCCGACAAGACATTCAAGGCTCCTTTGGGACCGATGCCGGAAATACCTATCAAAAGCTCGAAGAAATCTTTTTCTTGTTTGTCGGTGAAACCGAAGAGATCGAGGGCATCTTCGCGAACAGCCAGATATGTCCATAAGAAAACTTGCGTGCCTTTCTTGAGACTGTGCAGGGAAGTGTCGGTTACGAAGACTTTATAACCTATATCATTGACATCCAAAATGACAAAACGATTGCCGATATGTTCGATGGTTCCTTTGAGCGAGGCGATCATGATTACATGATAGTCGGGGGAAGGTGATTGGGCAAGCGCTGACCAGTGAGACCTGACCTCTCTCAACGCCACATCAAAAACCCTTTACTTAATCGAACTTCCATGCTAACTTACTTATCACCAATTATGGCCATCACTTCTTCAGCCAAAAAAGCTCATCGCGCTGGTAAAAGAAAGCGCGTCTTCAATCTTCGCCGCAAGTCGGAAACCGAAAGCCGGGTCAAGGATTTCCGTCGCCTGATCGTGGCCAAGGACAAGGTTGGCGCGACCAAACTCATTCCTTCTCTCTACAAGGCTCTCGACAAAGCCGTCAAAACCAAATATCTCAAGGCCAATACGGCCTCAAGGTTAAAATCCAGGGCTATGATTGCGCTCAATAAGCTCAATTGAAAATTGAAAAATCAAAATGTAAAATGACAAGACAAAACAAAATACTTTTGTATTCAATTTTGCCTTTTGATTTTTACATTTTAACTTAACTATGCCCTCGTCGTTCAACGGATAGGACGCAGGATTGCGGATCCTGCAATCGAGGTTCGATTCCTCGCGGGGGCACACTTATTAAATAGACCGAGAGGCCTCAGAATTCACAAAATGAAAAACAATCAAGAAGAACCAAAAAAGATAATGGTAAAAACCCTTAAGTCTTTTGTTGTTCCTGAAATTAAGGCGCTTGGTTTTTCAGGTACGTTTCCTCACTTCAGGAGAGAAAAAGGTAGTAGATTTGAGTTTGTTTCTTTCCAGTTCAATCGCTACGGCGGTAGTTTTGTTTTGGAATGTGGCTTTGTCGTGCCTCACGATTTGCCTGACTTTGCCAAAAAATTACCATTTGAAAAACTGACTTATGGCGATGCTCATCCTAATAATAGGTTGAGAATAAAGCCTGAAGCTTCTACCGCAGAAGATTTTTGGTTCACTTATTCTGAATTTAAAGAAGAAGTGCAGTTTGAAAATCTTGCAAAATCTCTTATACCTCTACTCCTGAAAATTGAGGCATTTTTGAAAAACTGACCCCAGACTGGGAGGCCTCGGTTTGATATATTGAAGTTACCCAGAGAGCTCTTATAGAGTCTCAATTTGCATAATCCGAGACCGAGCAGGGGCTCAATTTAGTGAGACGAACCGAGAGGTTAAAAATAATAAAAAATCCTCGACACCGATTGTATAATGTCGAGAACTCAAGGAATTGCTCCCCTAGTGCCCCAGTGCTTTTGTCAGTGCGCAAACTCGTGCAGGATTCAATTCTGTATGCGAATCGCTGATGCCGGTGGCAACCAGAAAGCAGTCTGTGTAAGGCATATATTCACTGACATTTTCAGGGGTGATGCCACTTGCAATGGCGAGTGGATGATCGCCGATGGCTTTCTTCATGGCGCGGATTTTATCGACATCAGCTGGCCCGGACCCCATATTTTGAACACCGATTCTGTATAATTAGAAGCTAATTAA
>CAYIFO010000024.1:0-12532 GCA_964362725.1 uncultured Candidatus Saccharibacteria bacterium | reverse complement strand
AGGTTGCTCGGCACCTCCCCGAAGCGTATCGCCGCCACGCCGCGTCCTTCATCGCTTTTTCTAGCCAAGGCATCCACCATACGCCCTTAATTTCCTATTAGGAAATTTACACACCGCTATGTTTTACCTACATCACTTCCATATAAATTCGACCCGAATCTATACAGAACCTCATACAAATTGTATGAGACTGTGCCCCGCCATAGTTCGCGATAGCGAACGACGGGGGGCTTATTTGAGATATGAAATTTTCAAAGATTCAGTCGTTCTGAAACCCTACTACGCTCTGCTTTGCAAAGCTTCGAAGGGCTATGAAAAAACCGCTTTGTTAGCGGCTACAGGTCACACTCCAACAAGGGGTGTGGCTATGGCCGCTTCGTTGGGTGGTTTTTCATAATAATCATTCGGTAGAAACAGTATACGGATAGGTAAATATAAGTCAATAGCACTGCAGAGTTGGGGACAAACTGGGGATTGCCGAGGCGAAGCCTCGGCAAAAAGCGACCTCTTTCAAGGCCGCCTTTTTTCCGGTAACCAGTTACTAGTAACCAGTATACCAACAACTATTCCCCTATTCCATGCATACCCTTCTCAATCAGTTTCTGGGCAACATCCTTACCACCGAGACCGAAGGCCAAACCGAGTGCCAAAGCCGCACCGGCGAAGATGGCCGTGATAATAGTCTGGATAATACTAGGAGCCACACCAAGATTGTAAAGAGCGATCATGATGGCAAAAATCCAGATTGCCCAGCGAGTTACTCGACCCAAATGTTCGGCCGAACGAACATTGGTTGCGCGGGAGCTTGCTACGACTATTTTTTCCATAGCACTGGCGACAACAATAGAGACCATCAGGATTAGGACGGCGACAATTACTTGAGGGAGATAGTCAACTATCTGCTGAAGGAATGTCGTTACTTGAGTCAGATCAAGAGCGTTAAACGAAGCAATCAGGACAACTACGATGATAAACCACTTTACCAAAGCACCAATGAAAAGACCGGAATTCAGATTATGACCAGCTCGTTTGACAATCTCCTCAAAACCGGCGCTTTTCAACATAGCGTCAACTTTGAGCGCTTTGAAGAGGTGTTCGATGAGTCTTTCGACCAAAACCGCCAGAATCCAACCGAGTGCGAAAAGAATAATGGCCCCGACTAATTTCGGTATGAAGTTCAAAACTCCATATCCGACACTTTGGAATGATTGCGTGAAAAAATCACCCCAATTTTGAAAATATATCATCATATTGATATTAGCTAGTAATTAACCTTTTGCGTCCTTCATTATAACATGAAAGGTTTTTGGCAATTTCGACCTGTGGATAGGATATCTTTTATTGAGGCTCAATACCGAGACGATCTATGAGGGAAATATGCGGATAATCCAGAATATCCCTGACCAATCGATCATGAATGCCATAGCGGTATTCGAAATCTTGTGTTTCAAAAGCCGAATAGGCTATTTCCTTGCCTATTTCTGATTCGATTGTTTTGATAACGGTTTCGATCTTGTTCAGATTGAGCTCATCGCCAACAATCAAGAGATCCACTCTCGAGTCCCAATGTTGAATGAAAACACCGGAAGCGATGAATAATTTGATTTTACCCGCATTGGTAAAGCGCTTGGCCAATGATTCATCGGCTCGCAAACTGGTTACTGTGAGGAGATTCTTCAATGATTCGAGATACGGAAACTTGGTGTTGAGAAGATAACCCTGACCTTCATTTTTTTTAACCACCATTTTACCCTTGCGTTCGATTTGGACTTCCTTGACCACATGTCGCTTCTTCACAATTTCAACTTTTTCGAGAATATTAAGCTCTTTTTTGACCAAAGCCGATAGACACTTGACTCTTTCGGTTATTTCCACCAAAAGAAAAGGGGTTGTTTCATTAAAAAGAAAAAGGCGAAGTAATTTGACCTTGACTGGACTCCCGAAAATTGCCGTTAGAGTATCCATAGAATACTTGATATTTATGAGACGGTATTGTAGCATATGTTTAAGGCCAAAGACAGAAAGCAGTTTGGTAGTTGGTTTTTAGTTTATAGTTATTGGTAATCACACTTGTAACAAACCATTAACTTCTAACTATCAACCATTAACTAAACATGAGACTTTCCGAGGTTATTTATCTCCTTTAGCCTGTAAAGGTCGAATTTAATTGAAAAATTAAAAGTCAAAATGAAAAATGACAATGTAAAATTAAAAATGGAATCATCTATGCTGTTCAATTTTACATTTTATATCTGTCATTTTAATTTTTGATTTTTACATTTTAATTTATCAAATATGGCCCGCACAAAAACACAAAAGAAAGGGATACTTGATAAGCTGGATAAGATAATGTCTGGCGCCAAGTCACTGGTCTTCGTCAATATTCACGGCCTCAAGGTCGCCGATGCGACAGCCATGCGTCGCGAACTCACCAAAAACAGCATCGGCTTTTTTGTGGCCAAGAAGAGCTTGACCGGAAAGACTCTCGAAGCCAAGAAATATCAAGGTACGATGCCAGCTTTGGTCGGTGAATTCGGCCTGGCTTATGGGACTGATCCTGTGGCACCAGCCGGCAAGGTCTATGAGTTTCAAAAGAAGCTCAAAGGTGAAATCACCATTATCGGTGGAGTCTTCGAGAACCAGTATCAAAACAAGGAAGAAATGACTGCTATTGCTTCCATTCCACCGCTCCAGACTTTGTACGGTATGTTCGTCAATGTCATCAATTCACCCATTCAAGGTTTGGTTGTCGCGCTTGATCAGATAGCAAAAATCAGATAGCAAAAAAGAAATAATTATAAGATCTAAATCTAATTGAAAAATTAAAAGTCAAAATGAAAAATGACAATGTAAAATTAAAAATGGAATCATCTATGCTGTTCAATTTTACATTTTATATCTGTCATTTTAATTTTTGATTTTTACATTTTAATTTAAAAAAATGTCAGAAGAAATAAAAACCCCTACAACCGAAGCCGTCGAGATCCCTTCCAAGTTCAAAACCTTGGTCGAGTCGATTGAGAAGCTTTCGGTCCTGGAATTGAATGAGCTTGTCAAATTATTGGAAAAGAAATTCGGCGTTTCGGCCGCGGCTACAGCCGTAGTCGCCCCGGCCGCCGCCGGTGCCACCGCTGGCGAAGAAAAGACCACTTTCGCGGTCCACCTGGCTTCCGTCGGTGCTCAAAAGATAGCCGTGATCAAGGTTGTTAAAGAAGTCCTGGCTCTAGGTCTCAAAGAAGCCAAAGATCTAGTTGACGCCGCCCCTTCTCTCTTGAAAGACGGAATGAAGAAAGACGAAGCCGAAGCCTTCAAGAAGCAGATTGAAACTGCCGGGGGCAAGGTTGAGCTCAAGTAAAAAATTAGGCTCAAACATAATGAAAAGCGCCCCTCATATCTTGAGGGCGCTTTTCTTATTACAAAGCATGTTTGGAATCTTTCACTCAAACTGCCCTATAAACAGATCGATCATGTCCACGATTTCTTTCTTTTCAGCTTCAGTTAACCCTTTCAACTTCAAGTGATCGAACCGTTTATCCAATCTTCCGGCAACCGTTTGGGCTTTTTTCAGCTCGCCTTTTTTGATCAGATCTTCGATTTTGTCGATCCGCTTTATGAGAGCCTTGCTTCTCGGATTATTACCGATCAAGTTCGATATGGTTTTCTTGAGCGCCTCGAGATGAATAATCGGATCATACTCCGCTCCCGGCTTGACTTCGATATCGGACTGGCTATCGCCATCAACATCGATATGCAAGATATTCGTGGTCGAAGCAAGCAAATTGTTTGAATTTGAAGATGTTGTAGCCGACTTGGCCCAGACAGTCGTCGTGGCTACTGTGAGAGGATTGACCGGCAGGCCGACAAATTCTACCTTATCGATAGTAACATCATTCACAATCTTTTCGACATCGAAAGAGAATTCCCCAAAACCAATACCTTTGATAACAACTTCATACTTCTCGCCATCCTCGTCTGGTAAATATATTTGGGAGTCGGAGTCTCCTTCATTTCCCCCAAACTGACCAAACTTGCTACCGGGGATTTCTTCGTCGTAAAAAGTATAGAGTCCGTCCTCAATCTCTTCGTCAAGACCATCCGGCATAGGTATAATCCCAGTGTGACGACCTTCCGAATCATAAACATGAAGCTCCACCGGTGAATGTGTGCTCAATACAAACCGCGATGATTCACTACTGTAATCAGGTTCGCCAATAGTTACTCCAGGTATTTTCGAAATTCTATCGATAACAGCTTGATTATCAGAATCCAAATCTCGGTTGATGATGTTCGTTATGGCTACCTTTGTCGAGGATGCACCCAGTATATTGGCATGAGCAATGTTCCGATTTTCATCTTTGGAAAGTTTCTCGAGATCAAGGGAGATAACCTGTCCGGCATTGTAAGCAGCACTCGGAGTAACTACCGTACCGTCACCCATATCAGTCGTTTCGGCTTCGGTTGCAAGCGTTTTTGAACAAGAGATCCAACCACATGTTGCTTTCTCGTAATATTTCAATCCTTTGGTTGTTGCTTCATTCCAGCCGATAATCGCCCACTTGGATATTGAGGCTGGCCAAGAAAAAGGATCGATTATCCCATGAACAATATCCGCCGCTATCATAAGATCCATATTGCCTTCAATAGGACTTGTGACATTGAGAGCTAGAGGGGCATTTCGAACATTGCCAGTATCGGAAATAAATGCTGACTGATCCTCAAAGGTAGAAATGTTTTCGGGATACGAACCATCATTAACTCCTATTACCGTAGTCGAAGCAAAAGCGATTGTCGAGCTCAAGATCTTGGAAAAATAGGTTTTGGACGGTAACAATGAATAAACGCTAGGCATATTTAAAGACAATTGCCTAGCTGTTGCTTTACTTACAATAAGACCTCCGGCTATTGATTGATCATAGCCATGCAATAACGCAGCCACTGCCTGTGGTGTCCCCAAATATGGCACGGCCACCGAGATGATGGAGTCGATCAAATTTTCCTTACCCAAATCAGTCAGGGTCTTGACCAGATATTTGGCCACTAAGCCGCCGTTACTATGTGCGATCAGAGTAACTTTGCCTGTCCTCGATCGTTGTGCCAAACTTTGAACAACTTCCAGCAAAGTTTCGGTTGTTGTCGCTTTCTTTTGATTCCCCGCAACCACTTCGTCTATGGGCTTGCGCCAGTCATAGCCGAAGGCTTTCCACTCATTTATCTTCCCCTGTTCATTCAAGCCATCGAGATAATCCATGAATCTTCCATAAATATCTCTAAAACCCAAGGCTTCGTCGATCGGCTCTCCGGAATATATCGAAGGATCGATACTAGAACCGTTTGAGTCCAAGTAAAGTTTCCGGACATCCTCGTTACGGTTCGGCTCCCAGAGGCGATTGACCCCGACTCCGGTCAGAATTGACGATTCGTTTTTGTAAAGACGGGTACCTTCCAAACCAGGAAGGAAAAGGATGCTTGAGCAACAACTAGGTTGGACTGTTTCGACCAAAGGATCGCTTGTGAGCCAGGGCGAATAATTGATCGCTCCTTCTATCCGATTTTGTCCGAAATAACTGGGACCCGTCGAGATTCCCCACCAATTATTTGTTGCTTGAACGGGAACCGTGTCATCGTTTTTTATGGCCACTTCGGAATTTCCAATAATAGCCGATCCTGTGATCGTTATCAGGGATGAATCCGTATCATCATAAGCCAGAGAAGAATTGTCTTCCAAAGCATTACCCAAGCCACCCCGACCAGAAAACTCATCAGTACCCCGTACTTGGAAAATACCTCCTGATTCGGATAATTGGTTTACCAGACCATATTCATTGCCGAAGATCCGACTGCCGCTCACGCTTATCTTGCTTGAACGGGTTGATATCCCTTCTTTTGCTCCAGTGATAGTAGAACTCGAAATTACTGCCCTACTGTCATATATCCCCAGACCGTCCGATAACGAAATATCTGAATTTACAATATTTAGAGAACCATTCATGACAGCCAAACCACCAAACCCGCCAATCGAGACGGACTTTTCCATATTTCCGTTTAATGTAAATGAGCCGCGAATTTCGAAAATATTGTACCCCTGCATCATCGAACTACCCACAACAGATGTGCCTGGCTTGATAGTCAAAGAAAGCCCGGCTGGAACAATAACAGTATCCGCAATAATATACGGACTATTTTCAGCTGTCCAAACCGTGTTATCGGTGATATAGCCGTCGGTAATGACCGTCTCGGCCTGGACAGCTCGAGTCAGACTCAATAATCCGACCAGACTACCGGCTCCCAACCAGATCAAATATCTTATTTTTCTCATGATTTTATCGTTACTGATAATGACCTAAGTCTATCAGCGTGCGATAAAATTTCCGTGAAGAAAGGTTCAAAAAAGAATAAAAAACTATGTCGAGGTCGCTAGAGGTCGCTGGATTTAACCTAGTACCCCTACGACATAGAGCAAACAAAAGCTAGCCGCCAGTATACAGATGAAACCGACGAAGAATTTTAGGAAGTCGCGATCGAAGGGGTTAACCATGGTCTAATTATAGCGCAAAACCCCCAAAGGGGTTTTGCTTAGATGTTCTGACAACCAATAAATTATTGATTTCCAAATATTTCCAACAGTTTCGCCCTGGTCATCGGACCAACCGTGCCATAGCCGGGATCGCTGGGCTTGGCAACATTATATTTAACCTGGAATTTACCAACAGCCATTTCGGTCAAAGAACCGAATATTTCCGTCTCGTTCCCTGGTGAACCGGGACCTTCGGAAGCAATTTGGGTATCGACATTCATATTTAGCAATTTTTGCAATCGGGCGACATCGCTATTTGAACTCCCTTTTCTAAGATTAATCGTAAAAACCGCCAAGCCAGTTGCGACCGGATTTACCGATTGCGCCACTGAAGTAGCCGGGGTAATGGGTGCGATAGCGATCGAAAGGGAATTTAGCTTGGCTCTCGTAGCTGGACCGACTCGACCCACTTGAGCGATACCGTACTTGGCCTGGAATCGTCTAACTGCGTTTTCCGTGGCCGGACCGAAGTAACCGGTTACGAGACCCTCCGGATATATGGTTTTGTCCTGGCCCAAAACTGATTGAAGATTGCTAATGTCAGGACTAGTCATGCCCCGAACAAGATCAACGGAAAATATCACTTGGTTGACCGTCGGCAAGAGAGTGGAGATATTTGCGACTGGAGCCAGAGAAGTAACCGCTATCCTGCTGACAGCTTGATAAGACGGTGAACTGACCCGAGAAAGACCGCTTGAAGATCCGCTCCCGGCGGGAGCGGTCGCAACCGCGCAAGTTTCCGAGGAAGGAGTGATCCTGGCTGTTTCTGTTGGATTGCTTCCTCCCGGTACTGATATTGTAAGGGTATTATAAGAAGAATCACATTCACTCGAATAATAGGTGCTGGCAACACCGGTAACATTCAGAATATATCTGTCGGAAGATCTGACGATGATTGACGCGCCGGCTGGCAGAGTGACAGTCAAATCGGCACTGTTGACCGTGACTGATTCCACGGAAGCGGTTGCTCCGCTAACAGAAAGCGTGTATGAACCAACTGTTATGACCGTATCGGTCGTCAAGCTGACATCATTGTAGGCAGCATGACTGGAAAATGGTAGCGCGACTGTTGCCAGAATAATAATGCATAGGTGTTTATACATGATATTTTGCTAATGAATCACTATGTATGTCGTGCTTGAACCGACACCCGAAGCCGAAGGGACTCTGGCTGTACCGGTCAGGTTGGAGACAAGAACATTGATGAATCCGTCGGTCGTTGAGGCTGAAGAAGCGACAATCATCCAACCGTTGACAATACCCGTCGTCGAAGTGGCGAACTGGACAAGTGTGGTGTCTCCAGAAACCAATCCGGTGATGGCCGTGCCGGCCGCGTCGGCCGCACATTGATAAAGGACCGTGGTTGAAGCAGCATGACTGGCGTCAATAGACGATCCGGACACTCCGTAATTGGTCAGTACGCAGGAACCTTTGACCACCTGGCTTAGCGTCGAACCGTTGGTGCCGATCTTAGCCGAACCCAAAGTCGACAAGCCGGTAACGGTCAGGGTGCCGGCCGTCGATATGTTTGTACTTATAGTCGAAGCCGCTGAAACCAACGAAACGACCAGAAACACCGAGATAACGATCGACAACGAAAAAGCAAACTTATTTTGCAATAATATTTTTAAAGTTTTCATTTTATACTTAAAATGTAGTAAAAATAGTGGACAAACTATTTCTTAGCAGTATTGTACACCTTTTGTCATTGACAACCGCATACTTTCTGTGGATAACCGAGCCACTATTATATTTTCACCTTAACGACAAAAGAAAGACAAAAAAGATTTGGCCAGATTTTTGACAACAATCTTGTAAGTGATCCGAGAATGGGAAAATTTTCCAAAATGACATTGGCGCGCCATTCAATTTGACTGATATTATTTCGTTTCAATATATCCTGTAGAATAAAGAAGTTGAACCAATAAACATGTCCCTTTTTTGGCCGGTTATTTTCCGGCACTCTGCCAAATAAAGTCTGACTTCTGGCCGGCAAGGAGCTAAAATTGGGCACGCCGATGATCAGGTTTTTCCTGGCAACCCGTTTGGCCTCTCTGATCACGAATTCAGGATTATAGAGGTGTTCGAGAACATCAAGCATGGTTACTGTGTCAAAGCTATCATCGGGAAAAGGCAAAGCTTGATTGGCAAAATCAAAAACCTCGGTTTCCAAACCTTTGGCTCTGGCCTTGTTAACCCCCACCTGGGAAAGATCCAGACCGCGGCCAGATATCCCCTTTTTTTTCAGAAGAGAAAGCAGTAGACCATCTCCCGAACCAAGGTCAAGAACAGTTCCAGACTCGATCAATTCAAGGCACGCTCTATGCCTGAATTGCATTTTCTGATCCTCCCCTGCCCATCTCTTATCTTCAAATTGTCTAACATCCATCCGCTAATCATACTGTCTTTGTTTCATTCCGTGAAGATGGTAGCTGGTAATTCTAAGCAAAACAAAAACCGCCCCTGTTAAGAAGCGGTTTTTGTTTGTTCATCCTAGCCTAAACCTAGGCAAGCAAACTGGTTTTGCTTATGGGAATGAAAGACCTGTATCAGTGACCCAGTCAGATTCACCTGACATAAATGTCGCGGCATAAGGAGCGTTGGTCTGAATACCAACCAAGCCGACCGTGTAAATACCACGAGTCAGAGCAGCCGAAGCACTGCGACCTTCAATACTGAAGTCGACAGGGATCTCAACCGTCGTGCCTTCCGGAACGGTGAACGTATTGTTCGTAACGGTCAAACCGCTCGGATTGGTCATACTGGTCGAAGTGGAATAGGAGCTCAAAGCTGTTTGAGCCACACCGCCCATGTAGACCTGGAAAGAAGCAGTCGTAGAAGCGAACATCGGGGTCGTCGAAGCCAAAGTACCAAACTGCAGAGCGGCACCCTTGGCTGTCACCCGAACAACGAAGTGGGCCGTCAAAGTAGAGGTACTGACATTGGTCGTAACACCGTTACTTTGAGGTGTTCCATCGGCAGCCACAGACTTGGAAACAAGAGAAATCTCGGCTCCAACATTCCTGACGCCGATCCTATTACCACTAGCCGTACCGCTTTCGGTAACACCTTCAAGAATAGAGTTGACAGCGGTAACATCAGAAGCGGCAGCAATCGAAGTCGTGAAGTTACCCACAACCGTATTGGCGCTGGCAATATCGAGCTTGACGGTCAAAGTCTTGATTATTCCGGCCGGAATGGTGATGATACCATTGCTGTCCGTGAAAGCGGCCAAACCAGCGGCGCTAACCGTAGCGCTGTCGAGCTCGGTCGAACCATCGTACAAGTAGGCCGTGGTCGAAGCGTTGGCTCCGCCTGTGCCGGTCTTGGCGATAGTTACGGTCAAATCGGTAATCGTGACATTGTCCTTCTCGGCCTTGGCGTCGAAGATCAAAGCTGTCATCTTGGTCAACTCATCTTCGCTTGAACCTTCGGTGGCAACAACATCGGTCCTCTTAGGAGTCGAATTGTTGAGCGAAATGGTCAAGGTGGCCGAATCGGTCAAAGTCGGATCGACATTCTGGGCCCTAGTAACGGTTGTAGCCGCAGCCGGGCTGTATTGATCGATACCGGCTCCGTCAACAGCGCGAATGCCGTTGGCGGCAAAGCGGATGGTGAAGGTTTCGGTGTCAATATCGGTCGTATCGATTGACGGTCTGACATCGACGGCAATGGTCAGGACCTTGGTCTGATCTTTGCTGACGATCCAGTTCATGCCACTAAGCGTGATGTAGTAGATCGTGCCATCCTTGACAACGGTCGAGGAATTGAGATCTGAGGAAGCCAAGATTGTGGAACCATCCATGATGTAGACCTTGGAATAGATTTTGTTCCAAAGCTTGGAATCAGTCGACAAATCCAGCTTGACTCTCTCAATGCGCATATCGGAATTCTTGGCTTCAACCTTGGCAGCCAAAACCGGAACCTTGGTCTGTCCTTCATAGATAGCAGAAGAAAGACCAGCGTTGGTCTGGGTAGCCGAGATCGTGCCTTCAACTCCAACAGTCGTGATACCTGAAGTTACAACTGTACCCGTCGTACCAGCTTGAGGCGTGCAGGTGTATCCAAGAGGACAGACGACAGCAACCGGAGTCGTGGTATTGGCCGTACAGGTGTATCCTGCCGGACAAGTCGCGACACCGACTGAAGCCGCTCCACCGCCAGCATTCAAAGCACCGCGGGTAAGAGGACCGACGAAACCTGTGGTCGGAATACTCTTGGCACCTTGATAAGCCATGACAGCGGTCTTTGTCTGTGAACCGAAGTAACCCTTGGCGGCCGCACCCGAGGCAATAGCCGGGATGTTGTAGCCGTTGGCCATGAGCCAGGTCTGAAGAGCGACAACGTCAGCACCAGTCGAACCAACGGTCAAGTTGGCATTGAAGGTGTAACCTTGTGCGCTTGCAATCGTAGCGAGAGCCAAGAAGGCTACGCCAGTCGCAATAAGAACTTTTTTCATACGTATGTTTTTATAATTAACGCACCTCCTCCTTTTAATATTAAGTAATGGAGAAGTTAATGCGGTTTGTAAACTAATAAATCCACTTCTCCCCATCCCACGCTATCGACACGCAAGACAAGAAGAGTTTGTGGTAACTCTAAAGAGAACATTGACTTTATTATTTATTATTAATTTGTCAAAGTTCACCTGCACTACGAAGCCTTATGGCGTAGTAGTGCTGTCCTACGAAGTCCTTCGATAATTCTCAGGACGTAGTAGGACTTCCCTTAGCAAACGCTTTGGGACGAATATGCAAAACTGGAAAGCTTGCACACTCGTTGCAAAGCATTATAACTCCAAACAGCCTGAAGGTGCAAAAATCTTAATGTGGATAACGAGCTAATATTAGGGCAAAACCCTCAAAAAGTCAATTTATCTTGAGGGAATATCGGCTCCAACGCCTTTCCCCCTCTTTCTTGACAAGACCCTTTTCTACTAGTTCAATAAGTTCTCTCTGAATGGTCTTTTCGCTACAATCCTTGATAATTTTGGCAAAATCCTTGATCGTCAGATTGGCTTGATTTTTCAAGATATTCAAAATAAGCTCCCGTCTCTGGCTTTTTTTGACCTGAAGACCGACTCTGCCAGAATTTGCATCAGTATTGACTCCGCTACTGGAACTTGAATCCGTGCCTGAATATGTCCTCGCTCCAGCAGTCCTCCCCTGTCTGAAACCTGAAGAAAAAAGGTCTGGGGTCTTGAAAAATGACTCCGAAAGAATATAGCCGGCATTCTCCGCGTTTTGCACCAAGCGATCCCGCAAAAGTCCGATAACTTGGTCAATTTCTCTGATCAGCAAACGATGATTCATTTCTGTTATCAAGTTCGAGATTTTGGCCACATTTAGAAGCGAAATAGTCTCCAAAGCGGCCGTAAAAAGCGACTGGATCACCGCATTTTTATCACCCGGTAAAGAACAAGAGGCATTAAAAGACGAAGACAAAAGGTCAATCCCCCGATCCCGTAATTCCCATTTGATCGGCTCATTGTCCTTGAGTAGTCCCGAAACCAGGTAAAGGGCAGATGTGATTTTCTCTGTCTTTTTGAAAATATAGATCAGATAATCTTCAGCAGAAAAGAATCCCAAAGACTTCCAATCAATTGGATTACTAAAAGACGACTGTTCATTTGTCTCTTTATTGTCCATTAGCTATTGTCCTTGACTAAAAGTATTTGTCCTTTACAAAAGGACCTTATTATTTGTCTTAGACATGTCCATTATCGTTTAAAAAAACCAGTAATGCAAGTATCGTGGCGTTAGGTCTCAATCTTGTATTTTGTATTGTTCCGAGAATAGCCACCAGCGAGCCAGGTGAGAACCTCGGCAAACAAAAACAAGTCGGACTTGCTTATGACGCATTCATACCGAGCATAATCTGGCGAGCGCTCGCAGGAACAATACAAAATACAAGATTGAGACCGAATTTGTTTATGTTTTCACTCATCTCATGATATTA
>CAYIFO010000023.1:0-12738 GCA_964362725.1 uncultured Candidatus Saccharibacteria bacterium | reverse complement strand
TTACACTGTTCCAAATATGAGACGCCCCGTGCTCTCTGGCACGGGGTAGTTCACAGGCGGAGTGGTTTATCCAAATAAGATTTCAATAAAAGATTCTGGTGCGTCCGGTCTACCGATTACATATAAGGGAACAGGTTGGGGGAATGGTAAGGCTATTTTGGACATTCCGCTAACTAAATATGATGATCCGGCAGAAACGGTCGCGTTTGGAATATCTTCAAACTATATAACGATTGATGGATTTGAAATAAAAGGTAGGAAGAGTGCGGCAATCATGAACACTGGAAGTAATAACATTATAAAAAATAATGTAATTCATACCTTGGGCGCGCAAACAATCCCGCGTGGCGCAGGTAATAATGGCTACGGTATGTATCTAGTCGGTAGCAACAACATTTTAATTGAGAATAACGATATATACGACACCAATTACACGGCTATCACGATGAACGGTGGCAGTGATATTACAATAAAGAACAATCATCTTCACGACGGATATGTTGACGGGATTGGCGGGGGAACAAATGGCGGTTACCTGATTATTGACGGAAATACTATTAACGGTTTTTCCAATACGGTTTCTCACGGGGATGGCATGCAGATACTCAAATTCCCCGGCACTCTGATTATCAGCAATAATGTTTTGCACAATAATACACAGCAGATTTTTCTTGAGCCTTATTCAAACCCAGCCAACACGCTTCCGGCCGGAACAGTCTATGTTTATAACAATGTTATTGAATGTCCGTCGTACACGACCGCGGCTCCTTGCTGGAACGGAATAGGCATTAGTGCCTGGAATACGGTTCAGGGTGTCTACTATTTTAATAATACTGTTTTCGGTTATGAGGGCGGTTGGGGCGGTTTGGGAGCCGGTCCTCGTAATGAATTGGTCAGCGCGTTAGCAGGCACAGGTGTCAATCCTTTTGGCGTTATTGATATAAGAAACAATCTGCTCTATAACACCCGTGTTGGCGGGGCAAGTTCGTTAGCTACCTCAATTATTTGGGATTACGACCTCTACTTTAACAATCATGAGAGTAATAAATATCTCCCCGGCAACGGCAACAACGGCGCTGGCCTGACCCAATTCAAGGTCGAGCATCCAAGTTATGAAATTCATGGTCTATATGCCGATCCACTATTTGTTTCTTTGACCGGTCGCAATTACCGGCTCTCCAGCAACAGCCCGGCTGTGAATTCCGGTTCCAACCTCTCTTCTTTCTGTTCTCTACCCAATCTCTCTAATCTCTGCTTTGACAAAGAGGGCAATCCCCGCGGTTCAGGCTCCTCTTGGGACATCGGCGCCTACGAATACTACAGTGGCCAACCAACAATTCCTGCTGTTCTCCCTGCAAACGGCTCTTGTTCAACAACTGTGAACCTCTGCACCACCGGCACCTTCTCCGACACGGCTGACAACTCCACACACTCCCTCTGGTCTTGTCTTGGTTCTGATGGTGGAGCAACAGTTTCTTGTTCTTTACCAAAGACTACAGCTCCCGTCTCCGGCTCCTGCTCCACCACCCTCAATCTCTGCACCCAAGGCTCTCTCTCCGACACCCCCGATTCCACCACCCAATATCTCTGGTCCTGCCAAGGCGCAAACGGTGGCTCTAATACCTCCTGCTCTCTTCCCAAAACCACCCAAAATCCCGTAAATCCCACCCTCTCCTCGATCACCCTCACCAAATCTTCCACCAACTCCACTATCTCCTTTATAACCGACAAACCCACTTCCTTCCAGATCGAATACGGCCTAACCACAGCCTATGGTAATCAAACAGCCCTCTTTCCCGCCTTTGTGAACTACCACACCACCTATATACCCAAGTTAAACCCCAATACCACCTACCACTACCGTATCAAAATTAGAGACCTGGACGGTAATGAAGTAATATCTTCCAACTACACGTTCACCACCTTGGCTTCGACTATCACCACCCCTGTTACTACCGTTATTACCCCTGTTGTTCCCAAACCTGTAACCAAACCCTCAACTTCCAATCCCTCGACAAGCTCGGGACCTTCGGCCATTCGATCTTCGAACTCAGGACCTTCGGCCAATCTCGGTGTTTCCCGCAACCCCTCTCTTTCTCCCGATCAATTCTCCTCCATACCCATTCCGACTTCGACTGACATTACGGCGGTCCATATACCGACTTGGTGGGAGGTGGTGAGGACACTGATTAACAATATCTTTACGACCATCGAACAGGGAATACGAAGATTGGGGGAGTGATGAAATATAAAATCCCTCTTATACGAGGGATTTTATATGCCAAAATGATTGTACTTAGATCGTCAATATTACAGGTATCACCATCGGCCTCTTGGCCGTCTTTGTAAGTAAGAACTTCGAAACAGCATCGGTGATGTTGTCTTTGACGAAATCAATGTTGATCGGGTTCTGTCCTCGGGTGGATTTTTCAATCGTATCTTTGATAAGCATTCGGACTTCATGCAAAAGATCTTGCGACTCGCGCAAATAGACGAACCCACGGGAGATAATATCGGGAGATTTTTTGAGTTTGCCGTTACTGGCGTTAATGATGCCGAAAATAATGAATATGCCGTCTTGAGCCAGCATTTGGCGGTCGCGAATAACCACATCTTGAACATCACCGACCGAAAAGCCGTCGACCAGGACCAGGCCCGAAGCAGCTTTTTCTTTGAGTTTGACGATCTTCTGGCCACCATTTTGGATTTCGATTATCGAACTATTGTCAGGGATGACCACATCCTCCTCTTTGAGTCCATTGGCTTCCTTGGCGATATCGCCGTGGACGCGGAGCATGTAGTGATAGCCGTGGACCGGCATGAAAAACTTGGGATGGATCTTGCGGTGGATCCAAGCCGTCTCGTCACGGTTGGCGTGGCCCGAAGAGTGAACATCGGCTATGCGGTAATGGATGATTTTGGCACCTTGGCGGGAAAGGTTGTCTTTGAGTTTCTGGACGGCCCTTTCATTGCCAGGAATGACTGAAGAAGAGAGCATGACCGTGTCCCGGGGAGTGATCCGAACTTTGGCGTGAGTCTTGTTGGACATTCTCATCATGGCCGCGAATTCATCGCCTTGGGCGCCGGTGGCCAGAATTATGATCCTGTCAGGCGGGTAATTTTCGATATCTTCGGTCGAAATCATCGTCTCATTTTTGGCCTTAAGCAGTCCCAAATGTTTGCAGATTTCAATGTTCGATTTCATGCTCCGTCCTTCTATGGCGACTTTCTTGCCGTATTTTTCGGCAAAGTCGATTATTTTCAAAAGTCTTTCCAAAAGGGAAGAGAAGGTGGCGATAATCAATCGTCCGGTGGAATTCTTGATGATCTCCTCTATATTCTTATGGACGACCTTTTCCGGAATGGAAAAACCGGGATTTTCAACATTGGTCGAATCGGCCATGAGAAGCAGGACTTTTTCATTTTTGAAAGCCCGATCGTACTCGGCATCTTCTTCGGGGACCGGTATGCCGTCGACATGGTCAAGCTTGAGGTCTCCGGTATGGACGATCGAACCGTAGGGAGTCTGAATAATCACCCCCATGGCGTCGGGGATGGTATGAGTCACGGCGAAGAATTTCACTTTGAGTTTGCCGATTGATATCATTTCGTCTTTCTCGACGACTTTAATGTCTAGTTTTTCAATATGCGGAAATTCTTCCTGGCGTTTTTGGATAAGGACCGAGGTCAGAAGTCGGGTATACAGGGGAGGGTTGCCGATGCGGGGCATGATATACGGTATGCCGCCGATGTGGTCGAGGTGACCGTGGGTTACGATGACAGCCCTGATCTTCTCGCGACGCTCTTCGAGATAGCGGGTATTGGGCAGAATATAGTCGATGCCGGGCGTGTTTTCGTCCCGGAATTGGAAGCCGATATCAATGACGACAATGTCATTGCCGTATTCGATAGCGGTCATGTTTCTCCCGATTTCCTCGACGCCACCCAAAGGAATGATTCTCACAGCGTCGGGAGCCAAAGCCGGGATAATCGGATCGCCATTGGTCGCGACAAAGGGACGAGCCGGTCCGTTTCTTCGTCCGCCTCCCCGGGATTCCTTGCGGATGACATTCATTCTGGCTCCGGCTATATGTTTGACCATTTCCGGATGTTTCCTGGCGCCCCGACCAAGAACAATCCGATGCTGATTGGTTGTCGTTGGTGTGGAGACCTGGACTTGACCAGAGCCCGGCCCCGGGGGTTTTTGGGAAACAGGGCTTTGATCATTGAGAAGCCTGGTGGCCGTAACCGGTCGGCGCGGCTGAAAGGAGAAATTCCTTTTCTGATTGTAATTGTTGTTTGGTCTCCGGTTATCCGGCTTGGGTGATTGGTTGTTCATGTTTATTAAATTTTATTGACGAATATTTTCCAGATTTTCTCGGTATTGACATACCAGTTTTGGATGGAATTCAAGCGATCGGAAGCGGTTATTAGGCTTCCGAGATCAAGGCCTCCAAGCGATTTTGGAGTGACATATATAAAATTGGGCGAATAAAGGAATATGGCCGGAATGTCTTTTTTTATGATCTCTTTTAATTCAACATACTTTTTTTCGCGGATCTGGGCATCGTCTGAAGTCCGGATCTCATCCAGAAGAGCGTCGACTTTGTTGTTGGTATACATGGCCACATTGAGACCAGGGGCATTCCTCTGGGAAGAATGCCAGAAGGCGTAAATATCATTATCCTTGCCAATATGTTCACCGAAAAGCAGAATATCATATTTACGGGTCTTGATAATGTTTTGATAGAGATCAGCCGATTCGAAAACTTTGACTTCGACGGAGGCACCCAATGCCTTCCAAGAGTCCCTGATCATTTCGGCCGTTTTTTTCAAGTCAGGCGTGTCGACGGTGTAAATATCGAAGATAAGACTTTGGACGACGTTTTTAGCATTCTTTTTTTCATAAATGCCGGTCGTGACATTCTTTTTCCAGCCATTTTTTTCCAGAAGATAAACGGCTCCGGCTTTTTCCAACAGAGGAATAGCAGAAGACAGATCATTCCTGGTTTCAAGATTGTTTTGGTTAATACTCTTTGCGTATTCTGGCAAAGGACCATCAATGGCTAAACCATAACCCAGCAAAATTGTTTTGACCAAGGCTTCACGGTCTACTGTCATTTCCAGAGCTTCGCGAACATTTTTATCAGCTAGGACCGGATTTTGATTTTGATTGAAGAAAAGGCCGAAAATTCTTGGCAAAGTCGTTGTCCGAATTTCATAATCGGAATTGACATTTTCGTCAAGTCCGACCGCTTCACTCGGCGAGATTGAACCAAGACTATCGATAGTTTTGGTTTCAAGGGCGGAAAGGGCCTTGTCTCGGTCGGCAAAAAAAACAAAAGAAATAGTTGGTATATAAGGTTTCTTGGAATAATATTTTGTCCAGGTTGTCAATCGATACTCGACCGGAATATTTGATTTGCGTTCAATCGAGGCGATCTTATAGGGACCGGAACCGATGGGCTCGATATTGCGTTCATCCAAAGCAAACTGATCGTTATTCATTGAACTCCAAATATGTTTGGGCAAAATACCAACGGTTGTGTTGGTCAGGAATGGCCTGAAAGGTTTCTTCAGGGTGAATTTGATCTCAAGTGGCCCAATAACCGTCGTGGTCACATCAGTCCAGTTTGAACGGAGAGGGCTTCTCAAGCCTGGATCCTGGATCTTCTGGATCGTGTAGGCAATGTCGTCGGATGTGAGAGGCGTGCCATCCTGGAAATAAAGACCGGATTTGAGCTTGAAAGCGTAAACGAGACCGTCGTCGGAAATTTTATATGATTCCGCCAAGTCGGTTTCCAGATCTTGACCATCATATTTCATCAGTCCGGAATAAACCAGGGTGGCAATATCATTGTCGACATCGGTAATGGCCAGGACGGGATTGATGTTATGGGGTAAACCGACGAGGCCTTCTCGAATCTGGCCGCCCTTTCCGGGAACCTCGATAAGAAAATACGAACTGATCATTCCGGTCATGGCCAGGGCCGAAAAGGCGGCGGTTATGACCAAAACACCGAGTATAACCTTCTCGGTAGCCGAGAATTGTCTGATATAGCCGAGTATTCTCGAACCGCCCTTGAGGCGGAACTCATTTTTTGATTCTGGATAACTCACTTTGTGAATAGAGAAGATAGCCACGAGAAAGCGGCTGATTATTGATAGATAAGATTGAGAAGGGCTGAAACGGCGAAAAGAACGGCCATGATAATAGTGGCGTTGAAAAGCCATTTTTCCAGGCCACGGCGGGTATGAAAAGCCGAGCTGAAATTGTCACTGCCGCCGAAAGCCCCGCCCACCTGGGCGCCGGTTTTCTGGATGAGGATGGCGGCAACCAGAAGAACAGACAGGATTATCTGGATATAAGGGAGGAGTGACTTCATTGGCGATATACTAGCATAATGCCAGAAGAAGAGCAACGGCCTGAATTCAAAATATGAGTCCGGTAAATAATGCTTTTTGAGAGGCACGTAAAATTTTCTGCAGAAAATTTTCCTAATCCTCGGCAATTTTTGTGCTCAAAAATTGCCTGCGGAGCCTCTCAAAAAGCATTATTTACCGGGCTCAAAGGTAAAACATCGACAATGATATTTTGCGGTCTTTTTTCTCCCAAATAATCCTTATAACTTGAGAATTTGTATTTTTTTGAAAACTCAATCGCTTCATTCAGATAATCGCCTTTTGCGCTTTTTAGTAAATTCGGGTCTTCGATGCCGAAGGGATTGAGATGAATGTATTGGATCAGATACATCAAGTAGGAGTCTTCATTGACATGCTTTGTTTTACTACTACCCTGGAATATCGTGCCGGAATGTTTGTACTTGAAGTTGTAAAACATCGTATAGGCGGTACAAAGTTTGTGGATGAATTTGTTGATGCCGTCACTGGCTTTTTTCATGAGACCAAGGTGAAAATGATCGGGCATGAGACAGTAAGCGAAAATGGAAACAAGTTTGCTTTTGCGGTAGGGAAGCCAAATGTCTCGGCGGGTCCAGCGACGATCGAGCGGCATAAGATCGTTGGCGACAAGAAGCAGATGGATAAAATGCAGGTAGTCGGAAGGTTCAGAGAAAATTGGCATCTCGTCGGCTCCGCGATTGTAAACATGATAGTATTCGCCGATTGAAGGCATAGGGGCACTATATCAGAGTAGTATGAAATTTTCGTGAAGAAAGGTTCAAAAAAGGATAAAATCGTCGGAGAGGTCCGACCTCTCCGACACGAAATCCGAATCATCGCAACATAAAACCCTAGTATGTCAAGTTGTCCTTCGGCCACTTCTGTATATAATGTGGAGACAAGCTAGATTACTAAAATAATAATAAAAACATGAAGGAATCAAGCAAGAAAATCCAGGTCCAACCTTTGCATGATCGGGTTCTTATTCATGAGGACACCGAAAGCAAGGAAAAGAAGACCTCATCGGGGATCATTATTCCCGTGACCGTCAATGAGGACAAAGGTAGTAAGAACGGCAAAGTCGTGGCTGTCGGTCAGGGTCGCTATGAAGATGGTAAGTTAATACCGATTTCGGTCAAGATCGGTGATAATGTCCTTTTTCAGTGGGGGGATAAGATCAAGATCAGTGATGAAGAATATTACATAGTCAAAGAGAGTGAGATATTGGCGATAATTAAATAATCAAAATAATCAATAACTAAGATACAATAACCAAAAAAGTCAGATAAGTTGATTATTGGTTTTTGATTATTGGTTATTCAAACAATATGAGTAAAAAAATCTTATACAACGAAGCGGCTAGAAAGGCTTTGAAGAAAGGCGTGGACACCGTGGCTGATGCCGTCAAAATAACCATCGGTCCTCGTGGCCGCAATGTTGTTCTCGATAAGGGCTACGGTTCGCCGACCATAACCAATGACGGAGTTTCCATTGCCAAAGACATTACTTTGCGCGACAAATTCGAGAATATGGGCGCTGAAATAGCCAAGGAGGTGGCCTCCAAGACCAATGATTTGGCCGGTGACGGGACCACGACGGCCACGATCCTCATTCAAGCCATTGTGGCCGAGGGTATGCGCGAAACCAATATGGGAGTCAATGCCATGGGTTTGCGCTTTGGCATCGAAGAAGCCGCCAAAGATGCCGTGGCCGCTCTCCGAAAAATGGCCACGCCTATCAAGAGCGATGAAGAGATAAAGCAGGTGGCGACCGTTTCGTCAGAGTCTCCGGAATTGGGCTCGATCATCGCCGATACCATCAAGCAGGTTGGCAAGGACGGTGTTGTGACCGTCGAAGAATCCCAATCGACCAGTCTGGAAAAGGAAATAGTCGAGGGTATTGAGTTCGACAAGGGTTATGTTTCGGCCTACATGATCACCAACACGGAAAGGATGGAAGCCGAATTCAACGATCCGGCTATTTTGATCACCGATAAGAAGATTTCCAGCGTCAAGGAAATTCTGCCCATTCTGGAACAGTTGGCCCAGAGCGGCAAAAAAGATCTGGTTATCATCGCCGATGATGTCGACGGTGAAGCCCTGGCCACCTTCGTGGTCAATAAGCTTCGCGGAACATTCAATGTTTTGGCCGTCAAGGCGCCCGGTTATGGCGATCGCAAGAAGGAAATCCTCCAGGATATTGCCGTGACGGTCGGGGCGACAGTTATTACCGAGGAAGTCGGTCTCAAGTTCGAGAATGCCAAGCTGACCGCTCTCGGGAAAGCTCGCAAAGTTATTGCCACCAAAGACAATACGATTGTGGTTGGCGGTAAAGGTAAGAGGAACGATATTGATGAAAGGATCAAGCAATTGAAGAAACAGAGGGATAATACCGAATCCAAGTACGATGTCGAGAAACTGGACGAGCGTATTGCCAAGCTTTCGGGCGGGGTGGCGGTCATCAGGGTCGGGGCGGCCACGGAAACGGAAATGAAATATTTGAAATTGAAGATTGAAGACGCAGTCAATGCCACCAAAGCCGCCATTGAAGAAGGTATCGTGGCCGGTGGCGGTTCGGCTTTGGTCCGGGCGGCCGGCGAATTGGAGAGAATTTTGGCCGCCAAGAAAATCGTGACCAAAGAGAGGGAACTCGGTTACCGGATCGTCGCGAAAGCCCTTACGGCTCCGACTAGGCAGATTGCCGTGAATGCCGGCAAGGAAGACGGCTCGGTGATCGTCGATCGGATAAGAAACGGCAAGGGCAATATCGGTTACGATGCTCTCAAAGACGAGATTGTTCCCGACATGATCATGGCCGGGATAGTTGATCCGGTCAAAGTGACTCGTCTGGGAGTGGAAAACGCCTGTTCGGCGGCTGCTATTCTCCTTACAACCGAAGTGGCCATAGCCGATGAGCCGGAGGAAAAAAAGGAAGCCGCTCCGTCCGGCGGACCGGAAATGGGATACTAAAACTAGTTAATGGTTTATAGTTATTGGTTGTTGGTTCGCACATCTTAAATGAAAACCTTTTTTGGAACGATTTTCGTGTTGGTAATACTTGGCCTAATCGGTCTTGGTGGTTACTATGCCTATGATTACATCTCAAAAAAGAATTCTTTACAGTTCACTCCTATAGAATCTCCCGATGGACTGGCCACCTCGACAGATCCCGGAAATATTCAGGCCACTTCGACAGACATTGTGGCCACCTCGACAGTGGATACTTCAATGTGGAAGACTTATAAAAATCAGGAATTGGGTTTTGAGCTCAAATATCCAGCCAATTTGATTTTGAATGAAAGCGATTTGCTTATCGTCCTGGCTTTTCCCAAAGATGTCTATTTTCACTGGCCACTCTTGGACAATGCCAAAATCACAGTGATTGCTAGTTCTTCTTGCGCCAGGCAAAGCTTGGACGAGACGGATGAGAATCCGACGAAACTGACCATTGACGGCAAACTTTTTTCCGTCCGGAAAGATTCTGGAGTTGCGGCTGGTAATATTTATGGCGAAATTATTTATGATTCCAAGACTGAGCAGTCTTCTTGTTACAGTCTTATCTACTATAGTCACGGCGCCAATGGGGCGGGTCGGTATGTCGACGATCCGGTAATGATCAAGAAATACGATAGCCAGCATGCCACTGATCTTGAATCGGTCAAGGAGACTGTTTACGGAATCTTAGCCAGTTTCAAGCGATTATGAGGTTTGGCCGGATCGTGATACACTATAGTTTATTAAAAAGTTATTTATAAAAGCCTATTACCATGAAGAAATCAAGTATCGTGAGCATTGTCATCGTTCTCATCGCCATTGCCGGCATTGTCTGGTATGGCAAGTCCAAGGATGGCGCCACGCCCTCGACCAATAACGATCAGGGTTCTGTGTCTACGCCCGCTTCGGTACCGGTGACAGAAACCACCAAGGTTTCTTCCAAAACTTCAAAATATGAGAATGCCGAGCTCGGTTTCTCGGTCAACTATCCCTCTGCCTGGGAAGCCGATAATACCAATGCCGGCGTGACTTTTGTGATGCCTATCGATCAAAGCCAGGTCTCGACCGTGGCCAAACTTCAGGCTGATATCGTTATTCTCTCGGCCAAATGTTCTTTCCCGCCGGTGACAACCGTCAAGGATCGGGGCACTCTAGTCGTCGGTGCCTCGACATTGAATACAATCGCCATGTCCAATACGGTCCAGGGTCGTTCCTATTTCAACCGGATGTATTCGCTTGAGAAGGGCAATGTTTGTTATCTCTTCACCTTCTCCTCGATTACGACATCTCCGGAAAGCAAAGGTTTGACCGGTTCCAATATTACTCAAGCTCAGAATAACAATAAAGCTATCATCAATACCGCCGATACCGACTTTACCAACATGGTTAAGACCTTCACTTTCATCTCTGGTCCGGCCGGACAAGATGAAACCAAAGCCGCTCCGGTTAAAAAATAATATTCAAATATGAAGAAGACACTCATAATAATTTTGGCAGTCGTTGTCGTGATCGCTCTCTACGCGGTTGTTTCATACAATGGTCTGGTTGGCCTGAATATCGCGGCTGATACGCAATGGAAACAGGTTGAGAGCCAGTATCAGCGCCGTTTTGACCTTATCCCGAACTTGGTCGAGTCAGTCAAGGGCGTTATGACCCAGGAACAAAAAGTTTTTGGTGATATTGCCGAGGCCCGCACCAGGTATTCCGGAGCAGTTAGTGCCAATGAGAAAGCGGCCGCGGCTAGTCAGGTCGAGAGCGCTTTGGGTCGTCTCCTGGTTATTACCGAAAATTATCCAGCTCTCAAATCCTCCGAGGCGGTCCAGTCTCTGATGACACAGCTTGAGGGCACGGAAAACCGGATTAGTACCGAAAGAATGCGCTTCAATCAGTCTGTTCAGTCTTACAATCTCAAAGTGATGCGTTTCCCCAGTTCGATCATGGCTTCGCTCTTCGGCTTCGACGAGCGCCAGTATTTCAACGCCACGCCCGGCGCCGAGAACGCGCCGAAGGTCAAGTTTTAGTGTTATTTGAAAGAAGCCGACATGACTTGTTATTCTTTATTGGCGAGGACTGTTTGAACGACTATAAATTTCTTGGCAAAAAGTGAGTTGAGGTGGGAATTGCTACAAGGTCGCAGACCTTGAGTACCCGAACTTTTTGCCTAGAAATTTAAGGAGTGAGTTCCGCAGACAATAAAGAATAACAAGTCATGTCGGCTTCACTGAATTCCCATGTTCAAATTCACCGTTTCCATTTTTATTTCTTTTATCATCTTGCCTCTTAGCCTGCTTGCCTACACCAGCCCTGGTCAGCCAAACGGTTTTGTCAACGATTTCGCCAAAATTCTTACAGTAGAAAATGTTCAGGCTCTCAATGAGCGGTTAACCGGACTCAAAAATACGACAGGAGCCGAGGTGACGATAGTGACTGTGTCTTCCTTGGGTGATGAGACGATAGAGACATACTCGACCAAACTCGTAGAAGAATGGGGAATAGGAGTTAAGGGAAAAGATAATGGTCTACTCATTCTAATTGCTCCCAATGAGCGCCAGGCTCGCTTTGAAGTCGGTTATGGTCTCGAGGGGGCGATTACTGATCTCCAATCATCCAACATTATAAACAAAGTCATGACCCCGGCTTTCAAAGCGGGAGATTATTATTCGGGCCTGAATGGAGCAGTCGAGGCCGTGACCTCGATCATTACCAATTCGCCAGAGGCCGCCCAATATTTCGATCCCATAAAAAAAAGAGATATCGATTTTGGTCCTTTTATATTTATCGTAATAATACTCGTCAGTTTTCTGGCCCGTATTCTAGGCCGAACCAAATCCTGGTGGCTGGGCGGCGTCCTCGGAGCGACGGCTGGGGTGATCATCGGTCTTATTTTCGGTTTTCTCTTCTATGGTATCGGCGCGATTGTTATTCTCACAATCCTCGGCCTTATCTTCGATTTCTTCGTTTCCAAGGGCGGTCCCGGCGGCAAGAGTAGCTCGGGTTTCTGGTTTGGTCCGGGAATGGGCGGTCACGGGGGTGGCGGCTGCGGCGGGTTCGGGGGAGGAATGGCGGGAGGAGGGGGAGCGAGTGGGAGGTGGTAAATTTGTAACCAGTTGCTGGTAATTAGTAACTAGTTTATAGGATCGGGCACGGAGAGGTGCCAGAGCGGTCGAATGGGCTACCCTGGAAAGGTAGTATATCCGAAAGGGTATCGCGGGTTCGAATCCCGCTCTCTCCGCAATTTTGCGCAAAATTGCGGCAGTTTTTACTTGAAGTTAGAACTTTTTTCTCTGAAAATCCCGAACAATGAGGAGAGAGCGGGCGGAGTCCTTCCCCCACACCCCCAGAA
>CAYIFO010000022.1:0-13201 GCA_964362725.1 uncultured Candidatus Saccharibacteria bacterium | reverse complement strand
AATGAAGTCTCCGGGGAAATGTGCAACACTTTTAAAGTTCTATCAATTGGAATTACACTCTTCAAATAAAGAAAACATAGACGATGCCTTTCCAAAGAACCGCATTGTAGGCACATAGCATTCTTTCTGCGCGGTTCTGAACCATATGGACATGGCAAAAATGCTTCCCCGCCCCACCCACAACAAACACACATCACTTTATTTTGCTCGTAACCCAGATTCGTGTCGACTTTATTGAGACCCATAAAATGATACTTATAACACCTATTTATAAGGTTATATTATCACAACTTTCGTGGTGCGCAGACTAACTCAATAAACCTTCGTTTCCACCCACTCGCCAACCGCTTTGGGTACTTAAATAGATTCTGACTTCGTTCAACCATCGGAGCCCCAGTTACAAAACCCCACCTTTTATGGGTGATTGCTATGTTGGCTTAGCTGCTACTTTTTTAGATCGTCTGCTCAGCACAAATTTTTGTGAGGGACTCAACGCTTTATCCTTGCGGTGAGTGCAACCAAACCAGCAACAAGGACGTCGCTTCCCTTCCTTGAGCTCCGAGACAACCCTGTCAACGTGCTCTTTTCTCTTCTCTGGCATTTTGACCGATATTGTCCAGCAAATCCATTCATTACGGGAAAGTGGCGTCACATCTTCCCAAACCACAAAGGCTTTGGGGTCAGAAGACAAGGCTTTCCGCAAATCTTCTGGGATTGTATGTGCTGTTCCACTGGAGATTTCTCTTTTGACCATAAAATTATTTTACCATTTTTCGTCCCCAATTCCCCATGCTACAATTATCCCATGTTCCGGCGAAGATCCTCAATTTCATATTTTCGCAATTTTATTTTTGGCGTCGAAGACAGCCTGGTTTCGACTGTTGGCCTTCTCTCCGGTCTGGCGGCCGCCGAAATGTCCAAGGAAGTGATATTCCTGACGGGAATGGTTTTGATCTTCGTCGAAGCCTTTTCGATGGGGGCTGGCAGTCTCCTAGCCGAATCATCAGCCGAAGAGTACTCGACAGGAGTCAACAGGATTTCCCGACCGGACATCTTTTCCGCGCTTATCATGTTCGTTTCCTACTTTGCTTCCGGATTCATTCCCCTTTCGGCCTATCTATTCCTGCCGGTCGGCACAGCCCTGACCTATTCGATCGTATTTTCGCTCGCCGCCCTCTTTATCCTAGGACTTATTGGGGCACGAATTTCCGGAGCCAATCCTCTCAAAAACGGCCTGCGAATTGTCTGTATCGGTGGAATCGCCATTTTTCTAGGTTATTTCGTCGGGACGGCGCTTGCGGTGTGAGAGTTTATCAATTATATTAGGATAGATATGATTAAATTTTTATATTACTTAGCTGGTCTCGCACTTATAATTTATGGAGTAGTTATGTTTGATTGGTTTTATGATGATTTTACATATGGAATCGCTCATATAACCAATCCTCAATATTTCGCTAGAATATTTGCACCTATAACATCTGTATATCTGGGCTTGTACTATTTGTATTGTGCAACAAGAAATAAAATCTCTTTAACATCAAAAATTTCATTCTTTATTCTGGTCATTGGCTTACTGTTTTCTATCATTATAATGTCTTTTACTCCACTCATTATCGGTGGACCAATACCGGATTATGTAAGAATAATGGATAATATTTGGAGAGTATTAATGCAATCGAGCATAGTGCTTTCGGTCTTCTTCTCTTTTTTGTCTTTTTTTAAAAAAAATTATAGATAACCAGACTCCTTGTCCACAACCCCACTTTTCCGACAATGTTATACTTAGTCATTATTAGCACCTTAAACAAATTTTATGGACATAACGCTCTTGGCCGCCAAAATATTCGGGGTCTACTTGGTCGTCGCTGGTTTATACATGCTTCTTAAGGGCAAAACAATCCCCAATCTTCTTCGGGACTTTTTTGACCATCCGGCCATCACCTATCTGACCGGCTTTATCCTTCTCTTCCTCTCGGCTATTTACCTTTTGCAATACAACATCTGGGATGGCACCTGGCGGACGATCATAACAGTCTTCGTTTGGCTCGTCCTCGTGAAAGGTCTGGCATATATCTTTATTCCCCAGGTTTTGAACAAGACCATCGTCAAAAGATTCAAAGGTGTTTTTGCCTTTTACGGTTTGATTGCCGTCATCGTCGGTCTTTACATTTATTTCTTGAATTAAGAAGTTAGCTTCAGTCCGAGCATTTCCAATGATTTTCTTTGGCATTTTTGCCGGCTGTGCTAGAATCTGCCCATGAATAAAGGCCTGTCGTTCTCAAATATCCATCGACTGTTTTGGGTTGTTTTGTTGGTCGGTCTGATTACCTCAATCGTTTATTGGTCTATTTACACAGCTTCATTAAGCCGGCGCCTTGGCAATACTGAAATGGTCCTGGCTTCCAGTACCGCTGCTTATTCGACCATTATCAGGGAACAAAGACTCGTAATTGACGATATAACGAGCAAGAATGTAAGCTTGAACGGACTTCTGACAAGTGAGCAGAAAAGGAGGCTGGAATTGGAGGAAATCAAGCGAAGTGCCGAAAAGCAGATAGACACTTTGACCAAGCTGACCACCCTTGATCCCGAATTGCTCAAAAAATATTCCAAAGTCTATTTTCTAAGCGAAAATTACACACCTCCGGCTCTGAAGGACATTGACTCGATTTACTTGGCAGATCAATCTAAGCCGGCTCAATTCCTGGACAAAGCCTCACCTTTCCTGGAAGCTTTGCTTAAAAAGTCAGTACTGGACAACATGCCCCTCCGAATTATTTCCGCCTATCGTTCATTTGATTATCAAAAGACTCTGAAATCGCAATATAAGATCATATACGGAGCCGGCACGGCCAACCAGTTTTCGGCCGATCAGGGTTATTCCGAACACCAGCTCGGCACAGCTGTCGACTTTGGCTCACCTGATCTAAAAAGCGCCGAAGTCGAGTTTGAGGACACAGCTCAATACAAGTGGCTACTTGATAACTCCTATAAATTTGGTTTTATTATTTCCTATCCCAAAACAAACAGTTTTTACGAATACGAACCTTGGCATTGGCGCTTCGTCGGTAAAGAATTGGCTCAGACCCTTCACGATCGGCAGGAGTATTTTTACGAGATGGATCAGAGAACAATAGACGCCTATCTCATAAAGATCTTCGATCTAAATTTCAATTGATTTGCGGCCAAGAGCCAGTCTCTATATAATGTCACTATGATTTACACCCATTCCTACAGCGGCATTGTCTGGCTCGATATGGAGTCACCGAGCGACGATGAGGTTTCCGGTCTGGTCAAACGCTACGGCCTCCACCCTTTGGTTGGCGAGGAACTCAAGCGTTCCTCCGCCCTGGCCAAGGTTGATTTTTTCAAGGATTATACTTTGGTTGTTTTGACTGTACCGGTTCGCATCAAGAAAAACGGCCAGAACCAAATCGTCGACCGCGAAATAGACTTTGTCATCGGCAAGAATTTCCTCATCACTTCCCGGACCGAAACCATCGAACAGCTCGAATATTTCGGCAAGATCTTTGAGACCAATTCCGTACTGAACAAAAACGAGAAGATCGAACATGCCGGTTTTCTCTTTTATTACATGGTCAAGAAGATCTACGCCGGTATGGTCGAGGATCTCGAGAATATCAAGGATGCTCTGACCAATGCCGAAACCAGGATATACGGGGGCGATGAACGCAAAATGGTTGAAGTTCTGTCCAATTTGAGTCGTGAACTTATCGATATCAAACAAACGGCCAGGATGCATCACGATATTTGGGAGGAGATGGTCGCCCACGATCACGCCAATATTTTTGGTGACAGTTTCGGTTCTTATATTCACGATATTCGGGACGAGTTTAGTATCATTCACGAGCTTATAGTCAATGTTCGAGAATTATTGGCTGACCTTCGCGAAACCAATGATTCACTTCTCAATTCCAAGCAAAATGAAATCATGAAGGTTTTGACTATGGTTTCCTTTATTTTTTCTCCACTCATTTTCATTGCCGCTCTTTTCACCATACCAGCCACCTCCGTCCCCCTTATCGGCACATCTTGGGGTTGGGGCCTCATTCTGGCCATTATGGTCATCCTGGCCGGCTTCATCTGGTGGTATTTCAAGAAGCACCGCTGGCTCTAACATGGATATTACTCTCTACAATACACTTTCCAGAAAAAAGGAGGTTTTCAAGCCAATCAAAGCCGGCCATGTTTCCATGTACCACTGTGGACCGACTGTCTACGACACGCCTCACATTGGCAATTATAGAACTTTTATCTTGGCCGATCTCCTTCGTCGTTTATTCACATACAACGGATATGAAGTTAACCAAGTCATGAATATTACCGATGTCGACGACAAAACAATCAGACGCAGTCAAGAGGAAAAAGTGAGTTTGACAGAATTAACGGGAAAATACGAAAAACTATTTCATGACGAAATTGCCGAATTGAATATTCTTACACCTCAATTCCTGCGAGCTACCGATAACATTCCGGAAATGATCGTTCTTATCTCCGATCTCTTGGAAAAGAAGATCGCCTACATAGCCAAAGACGGAGTCTATTTGAGTATAAAAAAAGTAAATGATTACGGTCAACTAGCCGGATTGGACTTGTCTGCCAATACAGAGGAAAGGATAAGAAGCGACGAATACGACAAAGAAAACCCACGCGACTTTTCTCTCTGGAAATTCAAAACGGAAGAAGATGGTCCAGTTTTTTGGGAAGCACCGTTTGGACAGGGCCGGCCGGGCTGGCATATCGAATGTTCAGCTATGTCCATGAAAAAGCTGGGATTAACCCTCGACATTCATACCGGAGCGACCGACCTCATCTTTCCCCATCACACCAATGAGATCGCCCAGTCTGAATCTGTCACTGGCAAAAAATTCGTCAACTATTGGATACATGGAGCCTTCATGAATGTCGAGGGAGATAAGATGGCCAAATCAAAGGGAAATTTTCTCAAACTATCTGATCTCAAAAAGGAATATATTTCACCCTTGGCTTACCGTTATTGGCTTCTAACCTCACACTACCGTTCTCCCGTTAATTTCACTTACGAGGCTGTCCAGGGTGCCCAGAA
Organism: uncultured Candidatus Saccharibacteria bacterium; assembly: GCA_964362725.1. GTDB lineage: Bacteria > Patescibacteriota > Minisyncoccia > Phycocordibacterales > PALSA-1337 > C7867-002. The sequence continues at coordinate 8,112 of CAYIFO010000022.1, read as the reverse complement.
TGCCTTCCTACGACTTATTGTGCTTGTTCAGGACTATCCCGAAGGTGGCGAGATTATTACAAGCTATAATGATAAGTTTACGGCTTTTATCAATGACGACCTTAACACGCCTCAAGCTCTAGCTCTGGCCTGGGAATTGGTCAAAGATGATACTCAAAATGAGGCTGATAAAAAAGCGACCTTGCTTGAATTCGACAAAGTTTTTGGTCTCAAATTGGATTCAGTTCCCAAAGTCCAACAAGAATCGATACCAGCAGAAATCCAAGCTTTGGCTGAAGCCCGCGAGGAAGCCAGAAAAAACAAAGAATGGAAAAAGGCTGATGCCTTGAGAGAGGAGATAGAAAAGCGCGGGTACGAGCTCAAGGATACCGAGAAAGGGCCGACAATTGTTCCGCGAGGGTAACCCTCGCGGAAATATTAGTTCAACTCCGCTAATTCCTTGACCCTCACAATATCCCTCACCTCTTCCCGAACCTCGCCAATGGTATCGGAAATATCCTGACGGCTTGATTCGATCTTGTCTTCAATCTCAGCTAGGCGCGTATATTGGCGTGATTCGCCAGTATCGATCCTCTCTTCGAGTCTTTCGAAACTACGGGCAATAGAGATGGCAACATCATCGTTATTTTTGTAAATCAAGCGCTCGATAAGCTCTAGGTCTTTTTTATCCAATGACATATTTTGAATAAGTAAGTTCTTCAACGGCCGACCGCCGCCGCACACCTAAGCTGATGTGTACGAATCTACTCTAGCAAAACAGTATGAAATTCTTATGAAGAAAGCCTCAAAAAAGGATAAAAAGCCGTGTTGAGGTCAGATTTACCGAGGTGCGACCTCGGTAAATCAGACGAAAGTAAGCGCCATTCCCTTCTTGCCAGCCCTTCCGGTCCTACCTATGCGATGAATGTAGTCCTCGTAGGTCGCAGGCAAATCATAGTTGATAACATGGCTCACATCCGAAACATCAATACCTCGAGCAGCCACATCAGTCGCCACCAGTACCTGCAAATGATTGGATTTGAACAGATCAAGAGCTTTTTGACGCTTGCTTTGGTTTTTGTTGCCATGAATAGATTCGGACTTGAAGCCAAAAGCAACCAAAGCATCCTTCAATCTCTCGACTCCGTGTTTGGTTTTACCGAAGATAAGCACTTTAGAAAAATCGTTGTTGGAAAGCAATTCCTTGAGAACATCGATCTTATTACGAGAACCGACCCGGACAATATCCTGATTGATAGTGGCGGCTGTATTGCCAGTTTTGACTGAAATCGATATAGGAGCTTTGAGAAAATCCTTGATAAGAGCCTCAATTTCCTTGGACATGGTGGCTGAAAAGAAAAGAGTGTGTCTTTCGGGAGCCATTTTGGCCATGATATAGCGCATATCATGAATGAAGCCCATATCGAGCATTCGGTCGGCCTCATCGAGAACGACAGTTCTGAATTGCGACAAAACAAGGGATTTGCGATCGAGAAGATCCTTGAGACGGCCGGGCGTGCCGATGATAAAATTGTTGGAACGGCGCAATTCGCTTATCTGACGACCAATAGATGTTCCACCGACACAGCAGACGGAGAAGATCGAGAGCATCCTGGCAAAAATTTTGAGTTCATCGTCGATCTGACTGGCCAATTCCCTGGTCGGCACCATTATGAGAATCTTCTGACTGCGATCTTTGAGGACTTTGTTGATAAGGGGAATGAGAAAAGCGGCGGTTTTGCCGGTACCGGTATTGGCGATACCGACAACGTCCTTACCTTCCAAAATATGAGGGATAACCCTGTCTTGAATGGGTGTCGGATCGCTGTAGCCTTTCTTGACTATATTGGCTTTGAGTTTTTCATCGATAATGAAATCCTGAAATTTATGCTCTGGTTTGAAACAAGGTGTTTCTTCGGTAATAACAGCTTTATTGACAAACTTGGTTATGTCCCTGAATTCACCAAAGCCTCTTCCACCACCTTTATTGCCTCCACGACCGCCATGGAAACCAACTCTACGCGAGCCACTACTGCTTTTTCCACGAAAAATATGCCCACCGGTCTGGTGGGGTTTTGGACTAAAACCGTTCCTGAAATGCCTTGTTTGCATTGATGTAACTATACTACATTATTTACAGATGAAAGTCAATGTTATGTTGTAGGATAATCAACCAGAAGCTTTGTACCTTCTCAACCACGATCGGCTCGGCTCGAAGAACAGAAAACTCGCCGAGCCGTCTCTTCTCGCGCCGCCGATTTTGGTATCACTGCTCGCTATCCAGCGGCGCTCCGAAAGGGTTTCGAAAGTACAAAGCTTCCGGTTGTTTATCCTGTATTCCTCTCATCTTACCACCCCCAAATACGGAATACCCAACCTTTTTCTAATAGTTTCTCCCTTGAACAAATTTTTGTTTCTTTCCGAACTATCACCCCGCTTGCCACGGTGAGCCGGACCATTCAAGGCCTTGAATGACGAGCCTAAGAAAACCGTATGCTTACCGTAACGGGCATCGAGATGGTCGACAGCTTCGTAGATTTTGGTCACTTTTTCTAAGAGAGAGTGGTGACCGAAAATATCGATAGTCTCGATATTACCGTGAGTTAGATTCATAAGAACAACCCCCGTGGCTCGATAGAGAGTATTGGGCTTGAAGATTGAAACGAATCTATCCCGGACTATTTTCAGGATTTCTTGCGGAATGGAAACGGCTTGGGTCAATTTGAACTCCAAAGCCCGATAGCGGAATTCCTGGGTCTTGAGAAAAACAGCTATTTCTTTTACAAAAAGACCGTGACGGCGGAGCTTGATGCAAGCGTTTTCTATATTCTTGGAAAGTTGCGAGAAAACAAAAATCATATCGCTCGAGGGTGGCGTGAATGTTTTGGTTTTACTTATTGAGGCATAATCATGCTTTTCACCCAAAACCAAAGGATAGACGAAGTGACCGTTCAATTCATGATGAATTTCCTGGAATGGCTTGCTCACTTTTTCTTTGACCCAAAATGGATCTTTATGAGCAAAATCGAGAGCGGTAATGATTCCGAGCTTATTCAAATAACTGGAAGTCTGTGGGCCAATACCCCAAATCTTCCCCACAGGAGTCTTATCCAGATAGAGATGAAGATCGTAACCGGGAATGATGGTCAGACCTGAAGGCTTACACCACTTTGAACCAATTTTAGCCGTGACTTTGTTGACCGACAGACCGATCGAGAATGTCATACCCAATTCCGTGTCTAGTTCGTATTTGATCCTCTTCACCATCTCTTCATAAGACATATTATTGGGCCTCCTCATTCCTGTAAGATCAGCGAAACATTCGTCTATGCTGTATTCCTCTATGTCTGGCGTATAGCGCCTGACTATTTCATACATCCGCTTGGAATAGAGAGAGTAGGTTTCGTAGTCTGAAGGTAAGATAATAACATCAGGACAAAGCCTCTTTATATCACTCAATTTCATAGCCCGAGTCACGCCCTTGGCTTTGGCTTCATAGCTCATCGAAGAAACGATACCCCTCTCTTTACCCGTCACCACCGCCTTACCCCGAAGTTTTGGATTCTTGGCGATCTCGCAGGAAGCAAAGAAACAGTCTCCATCAACATGGAGTATGGCGCGAGGAAAGGAGTGGTGGGTGAGCATGAGAATTACTAATCAATTTAATTTCTAAATACTAAATATTAATAACAGAATATGGCTACAAATCAAAGTGTCACTTCCGAAGGTTAATCAAACATAAGCTTGACAGTTTCGTATAATATGTGCTATATCATTAAGTGGTAACAGCTTTAGGATCATAGAACCCAAAACAAGGTAACTGACTATGAAATTGAAAAGTTCTAATATCGGCAAATGGTCGAGCAATGTTGAATTCGAGCTCGTCCCGGAAAATTGTTCTGAGGCCAAAGAAATCGATTGGATTATCGGAATGCTAGAAACCAAGGAAAAGCCAGAATATGTACCCTTGGTTATGTGCGGTGAAGGTAAGTCGCGATACGGTGCAACAATTAAGTTGTGCACCGCAATGGTCCGGTTCACACCATGTGTTGCTAATCAGCTTCCCGATTAACTTTCAAAAAATATGTTGAGAAGCAAGGTCCCATTCCTTCGCTTCGGGCCGCAAATAAAATGCGGCTTTTTTATATTTGACAAAACTGATAATTTCCCCGCAACCAGGTACTTTTGAGGTGGTACCACTACCCTACTAATACTTCCTGACCACGCCCTTGACCACGGCCGCGACTTTGAGGTCGTGCTCGGGGTAAATGGGCTTGAAGGCTTTATTGGCCGGCTCCAACCAAACCCGGCCGGCGGTCTTGCGGAAATACTTCATGGTCCAACCGCCGTCACATTCGGCAATGACTATCTCCCCCTGCTTGGGCTCGCGAGCAATGCGCTCGGCTATGACCAGGTCTCCTTCCTGAATACCAGCCTCGATCATCGACTCACCTTTGACCTCCAACAGATAAGTAGCCTCTTTGTTCTCGATGAGATAATCGTCCAAATTCATAGTGTCGATCAGTTCTTCCTCGGCGGCCGTGGGAAAACCGGCTTCGACCAAACCGAGAAGAGGCACTTCGCCTATGAGTTTGTTGGGGATGAGGTGTCCGCTGGAATCTTTGTCCAAGACCCCTTCGCCAACAAGCTTGTTGACCAATTTGTAGACGGCGTTTTTGGACTTGAAACCGACCAAGGACATGATCTCGGCATAGCTCGGCATGCGCTTGGTCCTCTTATAAAAAGAAATTATTTTGCTTTTGTAGTTTTCACTCATAATTTTCTATATCGAAAGTATAGGTGAACGCTAGTTCACCGTCAAGAAAAAGTGGGGATAAGTTTACGAAAACTAACAAATTTTATAAAGTATTCGTACTGTTTACTAAATAATACTTCTTTGTTACACTGCATACAGAATAACTATTATGATCTTTTACGGGAGTGAAAGCCAGAAAGGCTCTACTGCGGGGTATTACTAGGCTGGGTTAAACCAGAATCGAAGGTACTACGATGAAGGTTGCCGCCCTTCCACTCCCATAAAAGCTCGTAATTCCTGAGATAATCTTCGTTAGTCCTAAAAAGAGTAGCTACCTCACACTGCGCCGTATTGTCTTTTTTGATAATTTCAATGGAACAAGCGTACTTACTGCTCTCAATCTTTTTAACAAAAAGATACGAGCCACGCTTGTTATTTTTATTCATGTAAACAGAATCGGGATATTTTACGATCAAATATCCGTTACTCATCAGAAAATCAAATTCTTCAGCTGGCCTCTTGTCGTATACATGTTTAATAACACGAGTACTTATATAAACTTTATTACATGGGCAAAATATTCCACTGGCAACAGAAACGGTTAGATTGCACAGGAAAGCCTGGACTACCTGTACAATAGCTCTTTTTTCGGTACCTCTGACATATTTCTTATGCAGATCTGATATCACTTCAATAGTCATAAAAACGCGTTATAAACGCGCCTCAATGTTAGCATATTTTGTTTATATTCCTAAACCAAATCACTAAAAAGTTTCGCCTCTGGAATCTCTTTAAGTATCTGACAAGGCTCTTCTTCAACAGTCAAATTCTTGTTTTTCAAATTAGCAATCGCTTCCCTTTTGGTCTCGCCAAAAACCAGAACGTAAGCAACGGAAATTTTTCTTAAAGAACTGGAGGTCAGAGTCAGTCGCGTAAAAGGCTGGCCTTGGTAGCCGGAAAACAAGCCCTCATCAGAAACAGCCGGTGAATGCGGTAAAATACCGGCAATATGACCGTCGGCACCTATACCAAACAAAGCCACGACATAGTCGGCCCAGGCAAAGGCCTCTTTAATTTCAAAATCAGACAATCTGACTGTTTCTTCCAAGGATAGATTTTTGAGAACCGGATGATTGGAAAGACCATCGAGATCGAAACCCAGATCGATCATCTGTTGCCAATTGGAGTCGGGATGCCCGATCGGTCCGAAGCGTTCATCGGTCTGCATGACGAGAAGATCATGGAGTTCCGAGCCGGAAAGATTGCTTCTAAGACTTTTTGACACTTCCACGGCCGTACTGATGTTCGAACCACCACAGATAAGCCAAAGGGTTTTCTTTCCAGACTTCAGGGAAGAGATCAATTCGTCGCTTAGAGCTTTGATGCCAGGCGCAGCGTTTCTTGAAAAGATATATTCCATATTATTTTTTGTGAATGGCATGTCCGCCAAATTGTTTGCGTAATAGGGCTACTATCTTATTGGAATATTTGTCTTGATTAACGATCTCCATTGATTCGCGCCGGACATTCAAGGCATCTTCGATAACCCGAACATCGACACCGAGCTCTTTGCCAGTTTTGACCGTCCACTCACCTTCTCCGGTCGAGTCGATCTTGCCGGAAGTTTTGGCAATATTTTCATTGTCAAAAATGTCCCGGCAAAGATCGATGAGCCAGCTACGGACAACCGAGCCTTTTTGATAGACTCTGGTGACATCGGATAAATCCAGCTTGAAGGGACTGGCCGAAAGAACGGCATAACCCTCGCCTATAGCCTCCATCATCCCGTATTCGATGCCGTTGTGGACCATTTTGACGAAGTGACCGGCTCCTGAAGAGCCACAGTAAGCATAATTGTCTCCAGCCGAAAGAGCTTTGATGTATGGTTCGATAATTTTCCACTTTGACTTGGGTCCACCGATCATGAGGGCAAAACCATTCTTCTCTCCCCAAACGCCGCCCGACGTGCCACAGTCAAAATAAAAAATACCTTTGGTAGCCATCTTTTGACCTCTCTCTATGCTATCTTTATAAAAAGAATTGCCACCATCTATAACAATATCGCCTTTCTTTAGATATTGACCGAGACCGCCATCGCCCAAAATAAATTCGTCAACGATGGCATGAGGAAGCATGAGCCAAAAAATGCGCGGTTTTTGATCTATTCGATCAAGTATTTTCTTAAGATCATTACTAGCAAATATTTTGGACTTTTTTATTGCCTGTACAGGTTCGATTGACCTATTCCAGGCCTGAACATTGAAATTTTTTTTATGCAAACGCCTGACTATCTGACTACCCATCCGACCCAGACCAAAGACCGTGACAAGCGGATATTTTGATTTACTCATGAATATGCGTTAGTGGTTAATTTCCGTGCATGAGAGTATTTTAACTAAAAAACTAGATAATTGCCATTAGAGATGTGTCGCATCCTAAAAGGTGTTTGTCATTCCCGCGAAGGCGGGAATCCAGCATGTTACCACAAATGTATATGTAATATCCTGGCCGCCTTCGCGGGAATGACATGTAAAATGTAAGTTGCCTGTTAAAACATTAATCACCTAAAACATAAAAGCGGAAACAAAACTAAGAGACCGACTCAACCAGGATTGTCTCGGAGAGAGCCTAGACAACTGGGCCGACAGAAACTTGTGTCTCAAAGACTCGCGTCTGTATGAAAGACCCTTGATGATCTTCCAATCGATCTCGCGATTGAGCTTGTCGATCTCGGCTCGAATACTTTTGACGGCTTGATGCTTACTCATGTAGAAAGTATAAGTGAACGACTGTTCACCGTCAATAAAACCTGGGGATAACTTTGCTTTTTTCACGCTTAGTAATTTTTTTGCGGGTTGTGGTACGACGTTGGAATTTTTTTGGCGTTAAATATAGCTAGATAAGAAGCATTCCGTTAAAACCTCATCTCGTACCAGTTTAGCTTATATATATCTTGAATTAATATCCTCTCACCTTTTACCCATGTCCTATTCTTTTCCAAATCAAGGAGTTTTATAGCCTCTCTGACACTTGCTTCACTTGAACCTTCAATCTCAAGAACTGGCGTAGCGCACAGAAGCAGATGTCGAACCCGCAGTTTCTTCGCATGAACAAAAAGTGATTCTTGCCACATTTACACGCCGCTCGGTCAGCACTGAGCGGCTTTTTCATTATCCGAGAAGTTTTTCTATTCGCTCAACTATCGTTCTTGTTCCATTTCCTCCCAAGGAGTCAAAGTATGCCTTTTGCTTCTTCCCTATTTCCTGCAATTCTTTTTCATCGAGCTGGCAAAAGCTCCAAAAAACGGTGATATTTTTACTCTGTGCGGGTAGCGAGAATCGAACTCGCGTCTCAACCTTGGGAAGGTCGCATTCTGC
>CAYIFO010000021.1:0-15119 GCA_964362725.1 uncultured Candidatus Saccharibacteria bacterium | reverse complement strand
GAGTTGTATTGTAAGTCTATATTATTTGGCACAACACTGTCAAGTTTCTATGCTATAATTAGGGCCATCTTTTCAAGTTATGACTCTCGGCATATTTATCGATAATAACCAAATATTGAGCGGTAACCTCTTCAATATTGGCGGGGTGATCTTCATCGTCTTTATCCTGGTTTTGGCCGTTATTGTCTACATCTGGAAGAGACTGCGTCGCAACGAAAAACTCAAGTATGAATTCATTACTATTATAGCCCACAAATTCAGAACTCCCCTGACCTATGTCAAATGGATTTGTGATTCCCTTCTCCCGGAAGAAACCGATTCATTCAAGAAAAAAAGTTTGGAAAGTATCGCCGCTTCCAATCAAAAACTGATTGATCTTACCGGTACTCTCATAGAAATTGCTGATTCTGACAACAAAGATAGTGCCGGTTATGTCACGGAGAAAATACCCCTTTGCGACCTAGTTCGTAATGTTTCCAATGTTTATAAAGAATTTTTTCACGAAAAAAATATATTTTTCTCTTCCAAATGCCCTGATGAGAATATACTGGTCAAAGCCGATCGAACTCGTCTCGAATTCGTCCTCCAAATTCTACTCGAAAACGCGCGTATCTACACGCCAGTTGGACGAAATGTCAATCTCGAAGTTGCACAGAGCTTCGGTAAAGCCAAGATAAGAGTGGCTGATGATGGTATAGGCATTAGCAGTGAAGATATGCCTTATATCTTTACCAAATTTTATCGAGGCGGTAACGCCAAAGATAACGATACCGAGGGATTTGGCGTTGGTTTGTATTTGGCCAAATCGATCGTAAAAAGATTCGGGGGAAAAATTGAAGCTTATTCGGCTGGTCTGAACAAAGGATCGACTTTCACTGTTGTTTTACCGATTACTAAGTAAGAACCAATGGACTTCAATCCCGATTGACCACCATCCAAAAGAGCTTATCGATCAGATTTTTTGCTTTTGAGAAAAGATAGTTGACCATTTTGATCTAATTGATCTAACTAGACGGCGCTACGCATATTCTTGCCCAGGATGCGCCTGGAAACGACATAGACATTGGAATACTTTTTGGCCCGGCGGGTTTTTTGGCCCTTGCCGGCCGGCTTGCCCCAGCGGGTCTTCAAGCGGCGCAAACCGCGACCAGTCCTTTGCTCGCCACCACCATACGGATGATCGACGGGGTTTTGGGCCGAACCGCGGACAGTCGGGCGAATACCCAACCAACGAGATCTTCCGGCTTTACCTATGTTGACCAAACGTGATTCTTCGTTGGAAACAGCGCCGATGGAAGCCCAAGCATCTTCATGAATCTTTCGGACCTCGGTCGAAGGCATTTTGATATGGGTATAACCGACGTCATTGGCCACGACTTGGGCAAAAGAACCGGCCGAACGAACCAGCTTGGCTCCCGAACCGGGCTTGATTTCGATATTGTAAATATAAGTACCAACTGGAATTTTCTTCAGAGGTAAACGATTGCCGGTTTCAATAGGGGCATTCTCGGAAACTACGAACGAGTTGCCTACTTTCATGGTCTTGGGTAAAAGCACGTATCTCTTGGCTCCGTCTTTGTAGTTGACTATTCCAATATAACCTGTCCGGAAAGGATCGTATTCGATCGTCTTGACCGTGGCGACAATATCCTTTTTGTCATACATAAAATCAACATCACGGAAAAGCTTTTTGTGTCCCCCGCCCTTGTGACGGACGGTAATCCTCCCAAAAGAATTGCGGCCCATATCGCGTTTAAAGCCGTGGGTCAGAGCTTTGTGAGGCTCAGAGGCCGTCAAATACTCCTTGAAAGGCAGGACGGTCATATGCCTTCTTGATTTTGATGTGGGTCGGTAGGATTTCATGGTTTTTGTCGTGAGTTTATGAACGATTAGATAAATTCGATCTTATCCCCCTTCTTTAGGGTAATAACGGCTTTCCGGATGCCGGCAACACTGCCACGCCGTCCTTTTACAAAAACATTCTTGATGGGAGTATTGATCATGGCAATCTTGACCGGCTTAACCTTGTAGAGAGCGGAAAAAGCCTTGGATACGGAATTTTTGTTGGCTGACCTCACCACTTCAAATGTATAAGTGCCGCTTTGACTCAAAACTCCGGACTTTTCGGTCACTCGAGGTCGAATAATAACCGAAGCCGAACTGGAAGCATTGCCTTCCTTGATCATCGGCACGGAAATCTTGGTTGGTAGAGCTTTGGCTTGGACCAGGCCTTTTTTGACGATTGTCCTTGGTTCACGAATGCCATCCCTGGTCGAAGACTTGGCTGATTGGGCTTCTTGCTCAAGTTTCTCGTCTTTGCGCTTTTTGAATCCGAATATAGCCATGGTATTTATTTATTGTTGGAAATCTTATCAGCAAGCATTTTGAGCGAGACTTCCGGATTGGAAACGATGAGGTATGTATGATTGAGTATGGAAACGGGGTTAATATTGCGGAATTCCTCGACCGAAATGTTGCCGATGTTATTGAAACTTTTTTCAACGGAAACGACTTTCTTGTCCATAGCTAGAATGGCTGTATTGACCTTCTTGGTAGCCAACTTTTCATAACCTTTAATCTTGGAAAGGGATTGGATGATACCTTTGGCTTCTTTGGTCTTTGGTTCCGAAATATTCAAATTATCGACAAATAGGATTTCACCTTCCTTGAATTTCTTGGAGAGAATAGCGAACAAAGCTTTGTTTTTGGCTTTTTTATTGATCTTACGGGAATAGTTTTGATCATTTCTGGGACCGTGGGCAATACCGCCACCGACCCAGATCGGCGAACGGGTCGAGCCATGACGGGCTTGACCGGTACCTTTTTGCTTCCAAGGCTTCTTGCCGCCTCCCCGAACTTCTCCCCTGGTTTTAGTATGAGCGATATTGGTCCTGGAATTGGAATTCATCAGGCGGACTATTTCATGGACAAGGTCGGCATTCCAAGGAACCCCAAAAACCTTCTCCGAAAGAGAGATTTTGCCGGTGGCTTTGCCTGTCTGATTGTAAACCGTGGCTTCCATGAAAGAAAATAGGCTCTGGCGAGCGTGAAAGCATCTTAACAGAGGGTTAAAGCGAAGTCAACGCGACAAATTAAAAAGCCCCTCGTCTTAACTCGACAAAGGGGATTAATGGGAAAGCGAAGTATTACTTTTGATAAAGTGCCAATTTCACACCAAGTATGATCAGTATGGCACCAGTGATCCGCTCAACTGTTGTAGCAAATCGTTCGAAAACCATTTTAATCCTTGAAAAGGAAAGTACGGTTGCGAGAATTGAAAACCACGTCAATGCAATAAGAGAAATCTCGAAACCGTAGATACATCGCCACTGTATAGACGTTGTTGGCGTAACGATTACACTGAAAAAACTAACGAAGAACAAAGCACATTTCGGATTCAGTAGATTTGTTAGAAGACCGATTTGAAATGCCTGTTTTAATGTTAGGTGTTGACTAGTATTTCGTGTCAAATGATTAGAATTAGCCGAATCAGTAGAAACAGTTTTCCTTGTCTTAAATGCCTGGAGACCAATATATATTAGATAAATGGCTCCGATCCATTTAATAATATTGAAGACAAGAACGGTTTTAGCAATCAAGATCGATATTCCAGCCAAGGAGGCTAAGACCCAAAACATGTTACCAAGTGTAATCCCCATAGCAGTGAACAATCCAACCCTTTTTGAATAGAGAAGACTGTTTCTCACGATAATTAACGTGTCTGGTCCAGGGCTCATTACGGCCAAAATACCAATGATAGTGACGGTCAGCAAATCAGTTGTAGGCATTGTTTATCCTTGTTTTTAAGGTTCTATCAGTAGATTACACTAAGCTTGAAGAAAAACAAACAATTTTTCTATTTATTTGCCTTTTGACAGTTTAAAGGTAATATCATGGCTAGAACCTTAAAATCAAAAAAAGAATTGGCTATGAATCCAAAAAATGTATTACTCGTCGGAGGTGGTGGACGTGAAAGTGCCATCGGATGGAAACTTCTTCAATCGCCACGTCTCGGAAAACTCTATGTCGCTCCCGGCAATGCCGGCACAGCACGGATCGCAAAAAACGTTCCACTGAAAGCTACGAACATTGATGGCCTCTTAGCCTTCGCGCTCAAGGAAGGAATCGAGTTGACTATCGTCGGTCAAGACGATCCGCTGGCGCTCGGCATCGTCAATGCATTTCAAGCAAAAGGCCTGACTATCTTCGGTCCGACCAAAGCGGCGGCACAAATCGAAGCATCGAAGGTCTTCTCGAAACGTCTCATGAAAGATTGCGGCGTACCGACAGCATTGTTCGATGTTTACACGGACCATGCTCTAGCTCTCGAGAACGTACGTAGGCATTTTGCTGCGTACTCTGGACTGCCGATTGTCGTGAAGGCATCAGGTCTTGCTCTCGGAAAGGGAGCGTACGTCTGCCACGATCTTGTGAAAGCTGAACAAGCTCTCGACGAGGTTATGGTGAAGCGTCTTCATGGAAGTGCCGGCGATGAAGTCATCATCGAAGAATATGCAGGCGGGCAGGAAGTGTCCATTCATGCGTTCTGCGATGGCAAATCGTTTAAGCTATTTCCGTCAGCCCAGGATCATAAGCCGGCATTCGACGGCGATAAAGGTCCGAACACTGGCGGGATGGGAACGATTGCACCAGTTCCGTGGTTTAGCGGCTACGATGCTGTGAGTCAACAGATCGTCGGTCCGATTCTCGGTGGACTCCGTGAAAAAGGCTCGCCGTTCGTCGGCCTGCTTTACCCCGGACTCAAGATGTCGAGAGTAGGACTGATGACCCTCGAGTTCAACGCTCGGTTCGGCGATCCGGAGACGCAGGTTTACATGCGCCTTTTGAAAACTGATCTTCTCGATATTTTCGAGGCCTGCGTCGAAGGACGACTCCATGAGATCAAGGTCGAGTGGAATCCAGGTTTCGCTGCCTGCATCGTGATGGCGTCTGGCGGCTACCCGTCGCCTGACTACAAGAAGGGACTTCCGATCACTGGCATCGACAACGCCGAAATTCTGCCCGGCGTCATCGTGTTCCACGCAGGAACAAAAAATGCTGATGGTCAGTTTGTCACCTCCGGTGGACGTGTCCTCGGTGTCACCGCTATTGGTACGACGCTTCAGGAAGCTCTCGACCTCGCATACAATGGCGTCAAGTGTATCCACTTCGAAGGGATGCAGTATCGAAAAGATATCGGTGCGAAATCCCTCGGCATATGAAGATGTGCTGGAAAATTATCTTTTAAGTTTTATGCGTAAACATAGCCTGCGATCTAAAAAATCGCAGGCATTTTTTTATTTTACCTTTTGTCAAATTACTGGTAATTTCACGGCTTGAACCTGAATACGAGATAAATTATTTTGTAAAATTAAAAGAAAAGACGGATAACTTTATACTCAACACCAATCCCGTTATTATCACAAACATCCCCACTCCCCAGGTTATCGATGAAAACTGACTGGCATATTGTAATGTATGAGTCATCCAAAGAAGATTATTCCAATCATGACCAGATGTATCCCCACCTAAAAGCGGTAGTCTCATAACAACAGCATCCGCCATATAAACAGAAACATTGACGATATTGTAACCAACCCACATTAGTAGTATTGAAGACGCGTAAAAATCTTTACGAAAAAAGAAATAACCGCAAAAGACGACCGGGATCAAGATTTGAGTCAAAGAACCGCCCAAAATAGTCATAAACTCGCCAAAGAACATGAAAATCCAGTGACCGGCTTCATGGATGATAAGATCAATATTATCTATAAAATGCCAGGCTTCCGGATATCGCGCGCAATTCAAAAAATAGTAACCAAGAATAATAGCGCCTGTCAGTTTCCAATAGTTTATTTTATTTAATTGAATCATTTGCTTGTCATTCCCGCGAAGGCGGGAATCCAGGATAACACCGATTACATTTTAGTTGACCACAATTTTTTTGATCATAAGAACCGCTATTTTGTTTAATCCTGGATTCCCGCCTTCGCGGGAATGACACAGAAAAAATGCGCCCAGTAAAATAATTATTCATACCGTAAAGCCTCAATAGGACTTTTCTTGGAAGCCTGTCTAGCCGGATAGCCACCGAAAATAAGACCGATCAAGGCCGAAACACCAAGTCCCAAAAGCGCCCCACCCCAAGGAAAGACGTAAGTCCAATTGACTCCCAATCCCTTTGATAGTCCCAGGGCCACCGCAATAGCCATAGTTGAACCGAGAATAATCCCGATAATGCCGCCAATGGCTGTAAGCAGAACTGCTTCCAAAAGGAATTGAGCCAAAATATCGCGATCAGTCGCGCCCAAGGCCTTGCGCAGACCGATCTCTCTGGTTCTTTCCGTAACCGCCACCAGCATTATATTCATAATTCCAACACCGCCCACGAAAAGAGCAATCGAAGCCACTGCCACCAGAAAATAAGTCAGGGCATTGGTTATAGTGGAAAGGCGTTTGGCCAAATCTTCCTGGGTCTGAACATAAAAATCATCCTTGCTTTGATCAGTTATGCCGTGCGCTTCTCTCAAGGTCGTCCTGACATCTTCAGCCGTCGCCCCCACTTCCCCATCGGTTTTGGCTTGAATTACAAAATGATGGTAATACTTTATACCCATCATATAATCCCGAGCCGTCGTATACGGAACAACAACGGCTTCATCAAAACTGAAAAGTGAACCACCCCCGCTTTTTTCAAGAACAGCCACCACTTTGAGATTGCGGCCTTTGAGTTTTACTTTCTTACCCAAAGCCGACTCGTTCTCAAAAAGATGGTCGGCTACCTTGGACCCGATCACGGCCACATCGGCCCGACCGGTAACATCTTCAAGACCAAAAGGATCTCCCTGGGCAATCTTCGAATCAAAAATATCAAAGATCAGTTCGGTTCCGCCGAAGATCGAGACCTGATAAACATCCGATCCATAAGAGGCAAAATCAGCTCCGGCCATAAGAGGCATGAGGACTTTGAGACTGGGAACATTGGCCGGTTTCGACAATTCTTTGATATCTCTATCTTTCAGGGAATCGCTGAACATTTGGGCCGAATCAGAAGGGCCAGTCGGTTCTCTTCCTGGAGTGACTATGATCGTGTTCGTGCCTAGTCCCTGAATTTGTCCAAGTATAAGTTCCTGCGCCCCAGCTCCCAAAGAGACAACCAGCATTATGGCGGTAATACCGATCACAATTCCTAAAATAGTGAGAAATGATCTCGAACGATTGGTCGAAAGTCCGGTCAAGGAAGTTTTGAGGATATGTTTCCAGGTCATAATAAAAAAGTTAAAAATTAAAAGGCAAAAGGCAAAAGTTAAGGTCAAAACTTAAAAGTTGGGAGACTCGTAAACGAAAACTTATCACTTTTAACTTTAACTTTTGCATTTTGACTTTTGACTTACTTAACGAATTCATCGTTAGCGGTTAACCTATTTTTTACTTTGACATCGCTTTCAATTTCTCCATCCATAAAATGAATAATCCTCTCGGCATGTTCAGCCGTCGAAGTTTCGTGCGTAATAAGAACAATCGTCTTACCATGCTCCTCATTCAGATGCTGAATGATTGCCATAACATTTTTGCCTGATTTGGAATCTAGATTACCAGTCGGTTCATCGGCAAAAATAATCTCGGGATCAGTCACCAAAGCTCTGGCGATAGCCACACGCTGTTTTTCCCCTCCGGAAAGCTCCGAGGACTGATGGAACATCCGGTGACCGAGCCCGACGGATTCGACGGCTTCCTGGGCTTTCTCGTCCCATTTTGATTCGGGCATATTCGAGTAATAAAGTGGCAATTTAACATTATCGAAAACTGAAGTCCGTGGCAAAAGATTGAAAGCCTGGAAGACAAAGCCAAGTTCCCTATTTCTCAAATCGGCCAATTCATTGCTGGTGTAAGAAGCGGTGTTCTTGCCGTTAAAATAATATTTGCCGCTGGTTGGCACATCCAATAAACCCAAGAGGTGAAGCAAGGTTGACTTACCGCTACCCGAAGGGCCCATTATAGCCAAAAACTCACCTTTGCGTACCGAAAACGAAACTTTATTGAGGGCAATCGTATCGGCCCCATCTTGATAGGATTTCTTGAGATCGGTTACTTCAATAATATTAACCATGCTTTCTTTGAATCATTTCGGCGTGTAAGTGACAACCTTTTGACCAGCAGTCACACCGGATACAATCTCCGTCATCCCTTCATAGCCCTTAAGTCCAATCTGAACAACTACAGGTGCATAAGACCTCTGATCAGTCCCGACTACCCGAACAGTCTTTTGACCATTTGTTTCAATGATCGCCCTTGTCGGTACCATAAGCACATTACTTCGACGATTCGTAATAATCTCCAAATTGGCCGTCATACCCGAGCGAATTTTTTCATCAGCTCTGATAAATTGGAGAGTGACTTTGTAAGTCGGCACACCCTCCAAAACCGTCTCGGCCGGATCAAAATTGATGACCATTGCCGGAAAATCAAGATTCGAACCATAGGCATCAAGAGTCGTCGAGGCAATATTACTGAGAGCAATCTTGGCAATATCGGCTTCAGGTACATAGGCCTCTATTTTGTAATTGCCGTCGCTTATCACCGAAAAAACAGTCTGTCCCATGGTCACAAATTCGCCGACACTCGGTTCCACCAAAGTAACCAGTCCGTCGATCGGAGCGACAATTTCGGTCTTGGCTAATTCGGCTTTATAAGTGTCGACTGTGGCAGCTTGAGCGGCAATTGTCTGGCTTGATGATCGATTGCTTTTGAGTTGGAAATCGCTATTGGCCTGATCGTAAACTGAGATTGCGTTTTTGAGTGTTGTTTCCGCTTCGGAAATTGAACTTATGGCCTGATTGAGAGATGTTAGACCCAAATTGAGATTGGACACATGAGTATCTATGACTGCTTGCGTCAAACCGGAATTTCCGGGATTGAGATTGTTGATGACAACAGACAAATCGGACATGAAATTCTTGATTCTATTTTCATAAGCCGTTACTTCTAAAATCAAGTCCGAAGATTTGTCCAAAGAATTGTTTCGATCGATAGCCCCCTTCCATGATTTCATTGCTTCGGTCGTGGTCAATCTGGAATAATTGATAGCCGTTTTTTCACTTGAAGACTGGGTTCGAACATTTATCTCAGGATTGGCTGATTGGGGATTATCGAAGAAGGTATCGGCATAATTGTTTACAGCCGTTTGAGCTTGAACATAGGCCGTCCTCGCGGCATTTAACGCCGCTCTTTGGGCATTTGTGAGAGTGATTGTGGCACTTTTAATCTTGGCTTGTTCGGCACCGAGTTCTTGACTATTCAAACCCCGGGCCAAGTCATCGAGTTTGGCTCTAGCCGAAGCCAAAGCGGCCTTGTCACCGGCATTCTGAAGTGAGGCGATAAGATCACCTTTTTTGACCCTATCACCTATTTTGACATTGACTTTGGCCAAGACTCCGGATTTTTCAAAGGCCAAGTCGGCTTTACTCACGGGAGATATTTTGCCATTCACGCCGACCTTCTCGACAACATCACCGATCGTCACTTCGGCCGATTCAAAACTGCTTTTCTGACTGCCTCCGCGCAAAAGGAGAAAACCGGCGACTACTATGACGACAATCAAGGCTATTATTCCATATTTATTCAGAAAATATCTTCTGATAAAAGATTTTTTCATGGCTTGTAGAATTATAACATGGAGACCGTCTTTGTTTTAAGGAATAAAAAAACCGCCCTTTAGCTTGCGCAACAGAACGGTTTTTTTAATAAAATTTGAAAAACTACCCCACAATCTCAATCAGAGTTCCCCTTCTTCCCGGTATAGCGCCGGAAACATACAAAACACCGTCATCGGTATCAATATGAGCGACCTTGAGATTCTTGACGGTCACACGATCGCTACCCATCCTGCCGGCCATGCGCATACCGACCGGAACATGGGTCCGCAAACCGCCTCCGATCGATCCTGGTTCCCTTTCGGAATGTTTCTGTCCGTGAGAACGGGGTCCGCCATGAAAGCCGTGTCTTTTGACAACACCTTGGAAACCTTTACCTTTGGAAGTAGCACTGACCATGACAACATCTCCAGGCTTGAATTGGGAAATCTCAACTTTGTCTCCGACTTTGAAACTTGCTCCGGCAACCGAATCTTCCAGGCGGAATTCATGAAGTGAAGCAAAAGAACCCATATCCTTGAAGTGACCTTTTTGGGCTTTATTGATCCTGTTGGGATTGCGACTACCTTCACCGATCTGGACGGCTTCATAACCATCATTGTCTTTGGATCGTATTTGGGTGACGGTATTGCCACGGACGGCCACGGCAGTAACGGGAATAACCTTACCGGAAGTATCGTAGATCTGAGTCATATTGAGTTTTCTTCCAAGAATGAATTTCATGATTATTGTCATTTATGAGACCGCACCTTTTTGGCGGTGGAGGAGTGTCGCTCCGATCCTTGCTTCGCGCGGATTACGCAACACTCCTCCACCGCCAACAGGTGCGGCTAACGGTGTAAAACTACATCATTTTGACATCGATATTAACACCGGAAGGCAAGCTCAAATTTGTCAGAGCTTCGATGACCTTGGGATTGGGATTGATAATGTCGATCAGGCGCTTGTGAATACGCATTTCAAACTGCTCACGGGAATTTTTGTCGATGAATGAAGAGCGGTTGACCGTGTATTTCTTGATCTCGGTCGGTAGAGGCACGGGACCATGAACTTCGGCATCGTGACGGGCGGCCGTATCCATGATCTGCTTCAAAGAAGCGTCAAGGATCTTGTGCTCATAGGCTCGGACACGGATACGAAGATGAGGAACTTCCGCAAGGACCTTGGCTTTGCGGACACGAGCGATCTTTGGTTTCGTCACCGATTCTTTCTTAATTGTATCTTTTGTTTCCATATTTTTATTCTACAATTCAACTATTGAACAATTTAACCATTAAAAATCCTTAATTGTTAAATTGTTCCTTTGTAGAATTGTCTAATCTTTACACGATAACCTTCGTTACGACTCCAGCACCAACGGTCTTACCACCCTCACGGACCGCGAACCTCTGCTTGTCCTCAAGAGCGACTGGAGCAACCAATTTGACCTTGAAAGTGATCGTGTCACCTGGCATGACCATCTCAACCTTTTCAGGCAGAGTGACTTCACCGGTAACATCGGTCGTACGAATGTAAAACTGGGGCTTGTAGCCTGTAAAGAAAGGAGTGTGGCGTCCGCCTTCCTCCTTCTTCAAAACATAGACTTCCGACTCAAACTCGGTATGAGGTTTGACCGTGCCGGTTTTGGCTAGAACTTGACCACGGGAAACATCATCCTTGGCCGTACCACGGAGAAGCAGACCGGCATTGTCTCCAGCCATACCCTCTTTGAGTGATTTGTTGAACATTTCGATACCGGTCACAACAGTCTTCGAAGTATCCTTGAATCCGACAATCTCGACTTCTTCGTTGATCTTGATAATCCCGCGCTCAATACGACCGGTGACGACCGTACCGCGACCCTCGATCGAGAAAATATCTTCGATCGGCATAAGGAAAGGCTTGTCGGTCTCACGAACGGGGGCCGGGATATAAGTATCGAGAGCATTCATGAGCTCATCGATCTTGGTCGACCAGGTAGCGTCACCATTCAAGGCATTTGAAGCTGAACCGCGAATAACCGGGGTATTCTTGCCATCAAACTTGTTCTTGGTCAGAAGCTCGCGCACTTCTTCTTCGACCAAGTCAATAAGATCGGTCTCGGCCACGAGATCGCATTTGTTGAGGAAAACAACAATCTTGGGCACACCGACTTGATAAGCCAAAAGAACGTGTTCCCTAGTCTGGGGCATCACGCCATCGGTAGCGGCAACAACAAGAATAGCACCGTCCATTTGGGCGGCACCGGTAATCATATTTTTGATGAAGTCGGCATGGCCCGGACAATCGATATGGGCGTAGTGGCGGGAGGCCGTCTCGTATTCGACATGGGACAGAGAAATGGTGACGGTCTTGGTTGCATCGCGAACCGTACCACCTTTGGTAATATCCGAATAAGCTTTGACATTGGCCAAACCTTTCTTGGCTTGAACAGCCAAAATAGCGGCGGTCAAAGTCGACTTGCCGTGATCAATGTGGCCAATTGTGCCAACATTGATGTGAGGCTTGGAACGATTGAATTCTGTTGCCATAATTATTGATTTAGTGCCCCGCATTTGGATCTTATCGCCAATGATTGTGCGCACAGCACTGACGACAGAAATCCAAATTGAAGGGATAAATTATTAAGAAGTTCTTATAAATTTAATAAAACGCAGGACCTGCGCTACCACATAAGATAACATAAGGGTGATAAATACGCAAATTTTCCCTCATTTTCTGGGAATACCCAAATCTTTGCAGATCTTTTTCGCCAAAAACTCATCTATTTCGGTATGCCTCGGAACAGATGAGGTTCTTTTCGATATTGTATTCATAAAAATAGAATGCTTTGCGCCTTCACGAACAAGACAGCACTTGTATCGCTCAATATGGCGAATAAGATCCGTGAGCTTCATGACTTAAGCCGGAAGAGTTATGTTGATCAATTCACGACGCGTAAAACTATCTCTTTTGAGTTGAGATCGTGACGAAGCACGATTTGTTTCAAGTATTAACAAGAGAGCCTCCTGAAGATTTTCACGAGCTTCACTGAGGGTTTTACCCTGGGTATTTACTCCAGGAATTTCCTCAATCCAGGCTACAAACCATTTTTTTGTCTTTTTATATATTGCCGTAAATTGATTCTTAGCAATCATGGGCGCATTGTAACACAAAAACTCCCCGTCAAACAGAGAGAATTTTTGTAACTATACCTCCACAACACTTATTGCGTGGTAGAGCTAGAATTTATCCCTTGATAGCAATTGAATGAGGCCTCATAATGGCTTTATTATTAGTAATCTCATTTAATCATGCAAAAAGACCAAGTTCGTCATGCTACGCATCAAGGAGAATTAAAGATTGGCTCACAGACTATCCCTGTCGCCGTCCTTGATAACAAAGAGCGAGTTGTTTCGATCCGTGGAATGGCAAACATTCTCGGCGTCAAGGGAGGTGGAGCGTACTGGAAAGAAAAGAAGGAGAACCCCGATGCTGAAATGCTACCAGAGTTCATATCGGCCAAAAATATTGAATCCTATGCTGAGGAGAGGAGGCATGAACTTATTTCGGGAACCCTTACATACACAGCCCTTAACGGCCAAGAGGCAGTAGGAATAAAAGCCGAAGTCATTCCCAAGATATGCGACATTTGGATAAAAGCGCTTTCCGATAAAGTTTTGACCAAAAAACAGGAGGATGTGGCTAAACAAAGCCGTATTTTGCTCGGCGCTTTTGCGGAAGTCGGTATCACGGCGCTCATTGATGAAGCGACGGGTTTTCAGAAGGACAAAGACGAGTACCAGAAGATATTGGCTCGTTATATCGCTACCGAACTTCAGCCATGGCTCAAGGCATTCGGTGAAGATTACTACTATCAGATTTATCGTCTGAAAGGATGGGATTGGAACAGATACACAGTAGATCGAAAGAATCATCCGTGGGCTGTAGCTAATATCACCAATCGTATCGTCTACGAAAAATTGCCTGTAGGTATCATTGAGGCACTTGACCAACTCACTCCTAAAAATGCAAATGGAAACAGAGCAGAGCGCCTTCATCAGCACCTCACACCCGAAGAAGGCAGGACTCATTTACTAAAACACCTTGGCGCTGTCGTTAATATCATGGAACAACACAAAGACGGAGATTGGGAAGGCGCTGTCCACGCTATCGATACACGTTTCCCCTCAAAGAGAATAGGCCCTCAACTAACTCTTGAGATTCCACTTCAAACTGCCGATAAAAACATATTCAACAACGCACTTACGCGAGCCTCCAAACCTGCGAAAGAAGCGAAGGAAAAGAATGGGTAGCGCTATCGCGATTATTGTACCGATAGGCAAATTCGTTCACATAAGCCTGCAAATGCTTCGGGGAAACGGAATAGTAAGCCCCACGGATAGAACGCGTTAACTGCGACCAAAAGCTCAACCGAGTTTGTTATCACCTTACTCCATAAGTTTACGAATCTGCAAGGCCATTCTCCAAGCTGTTTTATAAGTGACACCGATTTGGCGCTGAAGCTCTTTGGCCGAAACTCCGTTTTTTGAAGTAGAGAAAAGGAAGATAGTGTAAAACCACAGCTTCAAAGGCGTAGGAGACTTATGGAAGATTGTTCCTGCGAGAGGGTGTAATTGATAACCACAAAACTGACAAACATAGCTCTTGCGTGTACGAACACGATAGAAGTTTGTTTCCTTCTTGCAGTTGGGACACTTTTTCATATCCCCGAAACGGCGCTTAAAGATTTCCTCAACACAGGCCTCATTGTCGGGAAACTCCTTATTAAACTCGGTAATAGTGTACTTCATGGTTTTACGCTTATCTTGTAATACCTAAAGTCTAGCAAAAGGGCATAAGTGTTATCAAGGGATAATTTTACTTTTTTATTCATACAACTGACTATGAGTCCCTATTTCCACGAATATGGCGAAGAATCCTTCGGGACGAAAAACGGCCCGAATGTCGCCTGTGATATTTATACTTCTATAACCCGCCCATTTACCTTGAAGCGAATGATTGTTCAATAAAGGGTGTTGCCAATCGATCAAAAGCAAATTTCTCCTTTCAATTAAAGCCTTTTTAACAACAGTAGGCTGTTTAGAGTAAGATTTTTCAAAATTCCTATGAAGGATAAAACCGACTATTTTCTTCATGGACTTTGAATTTTATGGGCACTTCGCCTATAAACTAGCTAGATATCGATCCATCTTTTCCATGTTTGTAAAAAGCGGAGAAAGATTTCGGCCTTTTTTCAAGTCCTTTTCAGTTTGTTTGAGAATTTTTACAAGATTTTTCGAAGGCTTCAAAGGAGCATCGAAAGTAACACTTTGTTCAGAGATAAACTTCTTCAAAAAAGCGTTGATGACGGTACTCAAAGGCAGACCGATGAGCTCGGCTGTCCTTACAGCCCCTTCTTTGACTTCTTTATCGGCTTTTATATTTATGACAGTCTTCATAACCAAAGTATATACAATGGTTATTGATTGTCAATAAGATTATCTT
>CAYIFO010000020.1:0-16500 GCA_964362725.1 uncultured Candidatus Saccharibacteria bacterium | reverse complement strand
TTGCCAATGAGATATTAGCTCAAAAAACCAGCAACTAGATGGACCAACACGCATATTGGTCCTAGCCTGCCGCGACATCTCTCAATGATGTCGCAAAAACTCCACTTTCAGCAAAACGTATTGAGATGCGTTTTGCGGGGTGTTAGGGATGAAGCCTGCACATCTCATCACTTCAAGGCTGTTGACGCCGAACTAGGAAACTGGTTCGGCGTTTCTTTTTTTATATAACGATTACTTTTTGAACTCCCCTACTTTGACCTTGGGTGGTCTCATGGATTTTCCGTTCAAAGTATAGCCTTTTTGAATGACAGAAATAATTTTATGGTTTTCCGATTCAGTTTGGACAGGCACATATTCGGCCGCTTCGTCTCGATTGTGATCAAAAGGTTGACCAAGAGGATTGACCTCAATCAAACCGGCATCGGCCAAGACTTTTTTTAATTGAGAATAAATGTACTCAACTCCCACACGCCAGTTCTTGTCCACCTTCTCCCAGACTCCCTTGTTATTCATGGCCTGGTCGAAGCTTTCGAGAACTGGAATAAGCTCGTCTATCAGGCGTTCGTTGGCAAATTTGATGAAGTCCTGACGCTCGCTCTCGTCACGCTTGCGGGCATTGATAAGGTCGGCTTTGGCTCTCTGCCAGCCGGTCAGGTATTCTTGTTTGTCAGCTTCACACTTTTTCAATTTTTCGCGAAGTTTTTTTATCGCTTCTACGGCATTCTCTTCGGCTACGACCGAATCATCGAGATCTTCACTTGTTATATCGGCACCTTTGACCGGCTCAAATTCCATGTCCTTCTCCGGGACGATGTTATTTTCGTTTATATTAGTCATTGTTTTTATGATAGCGGAAAAAATGTTGATATGCAATAAAGAGTCCGCCATAGGCGGACTCTCGTACAAATTGTCTACTGTCAAGCCGATTGACAGTGCGTTTTTTTGAATTGCCTGATCTTCAGGCTAAGGTCATTTAGATATCGGCTGTAAGTATCGACCCTTTCCCGGGCTTTCTTATTCGCTGTGGCCAAATTGGGATCTTTAGCCTCGGCCGGTTCATCTCGAAGCTTTCGAAGCTCCGCGTAAATATCATTGTGAGCCAAGTCGGCGCGCCGAAAATATCTTTCCATTGCGGCCAACGCCTCTTGGCACAAAAGAAAGTAATTCTGAAAACCAATATTGCACAGGCTAATTTTGTATCTATTGCAAATCTTTTTGATCTGCTCATAGATCGAATCGGCATTTTCACAGCCAGCCGGATCGGTCAGATGCTGCGCAAGCATCTTGAGCTCAAAAAGCTTTCGATCAACGCGGCTAATATGACGTATTTTCAAGATGCAGGCGCATAGAGCAATAGGAATCAATAGCACGAGTAACCAAAGAGCCTGCTCGATCTGATCGAAATTGATCTCTTCCATATGTGATAACCTTTCAAATTGTTTTAATCCAACTACAGTTTACAACCAAAAAAGAAGTGTTGCCACTTCCCTTTCGATTTTAATCTTTTTCCTATCTCTTACTCCACTGCGGGCTCTTCCTGGCCTTTTTCAAACCAAACTTGCGGCGTTCCTTGGCGCGAGGATCGCGTTTCAAATAACCCAGCTTCTTCAACGCGGCTCGGGTGGTAATATCGTAAACCATGAGGGCGCGAGCGATGCCGTGACGAAGGGCTTCGGACTGGGCATTGATACCACCACCGACGATCTTGGCCGTGACATGGAATTTTTCGGTCACTTTGGAGCCGAGAATGGCCTCGGTAGCTGTGGCCCTCATTTCACGCGTGGGAAAATATGTTTCCAAAGATTTGCCGTTTATGTCAAAACCGCTTTTGGAGCCGGCAAAGAGACGGACGCGGGCTATAGCGGTCTTACGGCGGCCGACAGCTTCATAATATTTTTGGGTTGTTTTGGTCATGTTATTCTTTGATTGACAGATTTTTCATCCGCAGATCCCGTAGTTTATTGTTGGGAAGCATCCTATAAACGGCTCGGCGCATGGCTTCGGTGATACCGCGGCGATTTATGAGTTCGCCCAAAGTCTCGGAATTGAGACCGCCTCGATGGCCGGTGTAAGTCACATAAACATCCGAAGTCTTCTTTTTGGCCCCGATATCGAGTCTTGAGGCGTTGATTATTTCCACTCGGCCGGAAGCCACGGCGTTTTTGGTAAATGAGGCGGAATTTTTGCCCATAAGTTCGGCGGCCGCCTGGCTGGCAACCCGTCCCAATTTTTTATCTTTTGCGTCAATTGAATGTTTCATTTTGTATAATATTTTGTCAGCACACTAGACGAATTCGATGAGAGACATCGGACTGCCGTCCAAATCGCGGTTTGGTAGTCGGATAATCCTGGTGTATCCTCCTTTGCGATCCATGTATTTGGCGGAAACCAGATCAATAAGCTTTTTGGTCTCGTCGGTGCCATGGATCCTCGAAACAATCAGTCTTTTTGAAGCCATTGTTCCTTCTTTGGCCTTGGTGACCAACTTTTCTACATACGGTCGTAATTCTTTGGCCTTGGCTGTAGTTGTGCTTATCTTTGTATCACGAATAAGATTTCTGGCCAAAGAACGCATCAAAGCCTGACGTTGGTTTTTCTCTCTACCGAATTTTCTGATGTTGGAATGATGCCGCATGTTAATTGAAAATTAAAAAATCAAAATGGAAAATGACAGATTAAAGTGCAAAATGTCTTTTGCGATTGTGCTTCCGTTATCAATTTTTGCATTGTCATTTTTCATTTTGATATTTGCATTTTGCATTATTGTTTCAGCGTAATATTGTATTGGGCCAGTAATTTCTTGATCTCCTGCATGCCTTTGGCTCCAAGGCCGTCGACATCCATGATATCCGACTCCCTCTTCCTGGCCAAACCACCCAAAGTCCTGATATTGGCATTGGAAAGGGCTTTGACGGTGCGCGAAGAAAGACCGAGAGAATCGACGCGGGTTTTGGACAGCTCGGTGTCGAGTTCTATCCTGGATGATTCCTTTTCCTTGGCTTCGCCGTTCTCGGTCGAACCCGTTTCCGCTCTAACTTCACCGGAGTCGGTCGTGTCTTCCTCCTTGAAACCGACGATGGCCTTGAGTTGTTTGATCATAAGAGAGATGGACCTTTCCAGAGCTTCGTGGGGAGAAATGGTGCCATCGGTCTCGATCGTGAGACGAATCCTGTTGAAATCGGTCCGATCGCCGACACGCATGTTTTCGACTTCGTAATTGGCCTTACGAATGGGCGTAAAAGCGGCATCCAGGGTGATGGCGCCAATCTCGACTCTTTCCTTTTGGAGAATTTCTTTTGGAACATAACCCAAACCTTTTTCGACGGTTATCTCAATGTCGAGTTCCGAACCCTTGTCGGTCAATGAGGCGATATGCAAATCCGGATTGAGAACTTCGGCCTGACCGGGAACATCAATGTCTCCGGCGAGCAGTTCTTTGACACCCTTGCCTTTGAGGGATATCGTCTGGGGCTCATCGGTATCGAGGCGTATCCGGACTTTTTTGAGATTCAAGAGGATCGTCACGACATCTTCCTTGACTCCGTCTATCGTGGAAAATTCATGCTCGACGCCCTTGATCTTGACTTTGGTGATGGCCGCGCCCGGCAATGAAGAAAGGATGATCCGACGCAAGGAGTTGCCGAGGGTATGACCGTAACCCGGATAAAGACCGTCAATCTCATAGACCCCGCTCTGTTTGTCTTCGCGGACTATCTTCGGTTTTGAGGGCAAAATGACTTCGTAGTTCATATATTTATGATTATAAAATTAGAAAACAATTATACATTAAAAAAATACAATATCTAGCGCGTGTAAAACTCAAGAACCTGCTTGACATCAAACAAGAGCTCGGTCAAATCAGTGAAAGGTTGTCCGGTTATGCTTATTTTCTTTGTGCTCATATCGACCGACATCCATGAAGGCCACTTGGTCGTCTTCAATTCCTCGTCGAGTTTGGAGAAAATAACCTTGCCTTTACTCCCTTCCCTCATGGCCAGGATATCGCCAATCCTGACTTCGTATGACGGAATTGTCACGGCCTTGCCGTTGACCGTGATGTGGCCATGGGAAACCATCTGTCTGGCGGCCGAGCGCGTCGGGGCATAACCAGCCCGAACCATTGTATTATCCAAGCGACTTTCCAGGATGGATAAAAGGTTTTTGGCATTGTCTCCCGGAGTCTTGAGGGCCTGTTTGACATATTTCGTGAATTGCTTGCCGGAAACCCCGTAGCTGTAGCGGGCTTTTTGTTTTTCCAGCATCTGCTTTCCGTATTCGCTTTTTGTCGTGCGGCGGCCTCCCATCTTGACCTTGCGTTGCGAGTGCATGGCAAATTTTTGGGTCTGGGTTTTTCTGAAGACCGGGGCCCCCAAGTATCTGGCTTTTTTGTATCGTGGTCCGATAATCATAAAATTAAATCTTAAATATAAAATCTTAAATCTTGGTAAAGTTAGACGCGGCGGGGTTTTTTGGGCGAAGGGCCGTTGAATGGAACCGGGGTGGCATCTTTGATCGAAGAAATGGCAATGCCTTTGCTGATGAAACCTCTAATGGCCGATTCACGGCCGGATCCGACGCCTTTGACGACGACATCAACCTCTTTCATGCCCAGATTTTGGGCTTTGAGAGCCAGAGTTTCTCCGACCTTGGCGGCGGCAAAAGGGGTGCCCTTTTTGGCTCCGCGAAAACCGGCTCCACCACTCGATCCCCACATGAGAGCATTACCGTCCTTATCGGAAAGCATGAGCTTGGTGTTGTTGTATGTGGATTGGACGTGGAGAATGCCGCTGTCAACCCGCTTTTTTGAGGAAACAAGATTGGCCACCGACTTTTTATCGTTTGCCTCGCTTCCTTCGGTTGTGACGATTCTTTTTTTACCCATGGTAATGTTTTACTTTTTCTCCTCCTTCCGCTTACCTGAACCCATTGTCTTCCTGACATTACCGCGGACTGTTCGGGAATTGGTCTTGGTTCTCTGACCACGGACCGGTAAATGGCGGGAATGACGAAGACCTCGATAAGCCTTGATGTCTTTCAATCTTTTGACGTTGCCGGCCACTTCGCGCTTGAGATCGCCTTCGATCTTGAAACTTTCGACCAGTTTCCGAATGGCATTTTCTTGCTCAACCGTCAAATCCCTTGGCTTCGTGGCACCGTCGACCTTGGCTTTGAGCAAGATGTGTTTGGCCCGAGATCGGCCAACGCCATAAATAGCCGTCAAAGCAAATTCCATTCTCTTATTATCGGGTAATGTAATTCCTAGTATTCTCATTTGTGTAATAAATCTGATGGACTAGCCTTGTCTTTGTTTGTGTCTAGGGTTACCCTTGCAGGTCACATAGACATACCTTCCCCGGCGAATAACGGTACATTTCGGACATATTTTCTTGACTGCGGCTTTGACTTTCATGTATTAAAAGCGTCGAGTTATTCTGGCCCTGCCTCCGTACTTATCGATGTTCAATTCGACTTTATCGCCGATAAGGACTCTGATATGGTTCATCCTCATTTTTCCGGCCAAATAGGCCAGGACGATCTCTTTGGTCTCACCGATTTCGACCCGAAACAAAGTATCCGGCAAAGCCTCAACGACTGTGCCGTTAGCCGTATTTTTTGCTTTGGAAGGTGGTTCCATCTCGTAAAAGGACGCCTGTAGATACTAGCAAATAATAGCCATAAATGTCAAACCACTACCTAAAGCGATTCTTTGACCGTAACCGTGATACGCGACAGGTCAGTCGGTATTTTGGCCCAAGGCGGGGCCAGTTCTCCGGAGCCGGATTCGATCACTGGTCCATATAATTTGAATATGTTCTGTGTTTCAGCCAATGAGATCCCTGCCAACTTGGTTTTGATCTCATCGACCGGCACCGTACCGAGAAGTCTCATGGCCCCTTTAACGCGGAGGACCAGTGTCCCTTTTTTACTTGGGGAATAATCCTTGAGATTTGTGATGTTAACCTGCAGTTCTTCCAGGCCCGGAGCGGTATATTTAAACTGGCCGAAAAGAGTCGTCGATTGATTGCCAGCTAATGTTTCGATGAGTTTGTTTTGCTTGAAGGCAATACCGTAAAGAGTGGCTTGAATGGTAACAGTCGCCGCGTTCTTTTCTGTTCCGCCGATTTCGGCCGCGGAAAATTGACTAACATAACTGCCGTCGTACATTATTGATCCAGCCGGAACCATCCCCTTCAACTTCTGCAACAATGAAGTGGTCAATTGGGATTTGAGGCTAGCGGTAGTCGAAGCCAGCACGCTCGGACTGACAATCTTTTTGACCCCAACAAATCCGCCAGTTATGGCCGAAAGAGGTTTGGCGTAAATAGTCTCATATTTGTTCGTGCCTTTGTAGGCCACGATTTTGAAATCACCATTAAGTTCGCTTTGGTCCAGATTGTAATTTTGACCGGCTTGGTCGGCCACGATACCGGCGTTGATCTTGCCCGGAACTATCGTACCGGCAGGTTTGGTATAGCCGGGAATGACGATCGAACTACTCAAGCGGTAAATCAAGCCTTTTTCACTCGATAAACGAGTGCCGGCTATAAGACGAATGGTCTGATTGCTGGAAGTATTATAAAAAGTTACTTTACCGCTGGCTTTGGTACTTGTTTGTGGACCGCTTGAAGCTGGGACGGTCAGAGTCGCACTATCTTTCACGGTTACAAGCTCATAGGTAATGCTGGTATCGTTTTGGTTGGCGCTAGCCACATAAGTACCGTTCAAATTGAGCGGAATAACCTTGGGGATTATGGTAAAAGACGCTTTTGAATACTTGACCGAGGCGATATAAGCGGCACCGATGATTAAAACAACCAGACCGAAACCGATGGTAAACCAGAGACCAATCCTGCGACTTGGTCGACGAATCATGGTCGGCGGAGTAATAGGCATCCGTTGAAAGACATTGGTCGACGGTTTGTGAATGGGGACTACCTCCTCACCCTCGACTTCGGTAACTTCCAATTCCTCGGCTGTCGAGGTCTTTTTGATTCCCGGCACTTTGATAGCTTTTGCGCCACGCCTAGAAGATTCGGGCAGGCTTTTTTTGACCCGGGTAGCCTTGGCTGATTCCTCGGTATTGATCTCAATATCACGTATGGATCGGCGTTCGGCCGGCCTTATGTCTTGGACTCGTCTCGGCATATGAAATACATTTACTTTCCTATTTTAGCACGGAAGAAAAACCCTTCATACTGTGAATAGCCAAGGCATAAAGAGCGGTTAAACGCCTTCTTTCGGAATGAAATTCAAAATTCACCACCGGTAGAAATTTGTCGATTGAAAGCAATATTATCTTTGGTCCAGTGAAAGTTTTACCCAAAACACTTCCGAAGCAGTCATCGTGAGCCCAAGCCGAAAAAATTATCGAAGACGGCGGCAAAAGATTGATTTTCACGGCTGAAAGAATGTTCTGAAATTCCTTGGCCCAGGCTTGGCAAAGTTCGTCAATCATTTCTATCGTTTTTCTTCCATGTGAAGAATCAAGTCGCCCGCCGGTGTAAAGCGTCAGCATGGAATCCGACGCTTTGAGGTCATTGCCAGTTTGCGCGGAAATTTGCCTTAACAGGGTGTTGACGCCAAAAGGATACGAGCCGAAAAAAATGCAGGATTCATGATCGATAACTGAAACATCGGTTATCTCTCCGTGGATATGGAGTAAAGCGTAATTTCCGTCTCCCAAACCGATTTTATTCAAGCCAATCTGCTGAAGAAGCAATGAAGAATGGAAATGTACATGACTCTGACTGACTACCCCTCGACATTCCCGCACGAAACTTTCGATCATCCTGACACCGGCCATCGAAACGGCGAAAGAAACCTCCAACCGATCGGTCTCTCGATTTTCCCATTCGGAGACTGAATAGCCATTCAGTCTGACATCGAAAATCTTCTGCTCGATAAGCTCGATCGGCTCATCAGATTTTGGTAGCATTTTGGACCGTTCCTTTTCGATTATACCGCTTATATATTGACTCGAAATCTTTGTCTTCTTATCGAAATCTATCGACATGACTTTGGCCTTGGATACTATCCATGGCGATAAAAGGGCATAATGGATGGCGGAAATTTTGTGAGGAAGAGGTTTTAGCGTTTTTTCATGTTTAAGTATATTCAAGTACTTTTCGGCCGACGAAATGGTCTCACCCACAGCCGCGAGGGTAGTCTTGATCAGATAGTTGACATCGAATTGGGCTTTACCGGGTATGTTGGAATTGTGGGTGAATACAACGATTGGTTTGGCGGATAGCGTCATGAGAACCAGGGATCCACGAACCACGGAACTTTGAACATCAAGGATCAAAATCATTTCCTCCTTGTTTTTATTTGAAAAAGACATCGTTTATATTATAGCAAGGTTGCCTTGATCCTTCTAATACCTTGGGCCACTGCTTCTTCCTTGGTTATTTTGAACCGCCACTGCCCTTCCGGTCCGGCCAAATCCTTGGTATTGGAGACATGAGGGCCGCCGCAAAATTCTTTGGAATAGGCGGAGTTTAGATCATTACCAACATAGTAGATCGAAACCTCATCCCCGTATTTTTCCCCGAAGAAATGCCTGGCTCCCGTTTTCTCGGCTTCTGCCAAAGTCATTGAGACTTTATTGACCGGCAAAGCCTCGACTATTTTCTTGTTGATAATTTCTTCGACCTTTTTCTTTTGCTCATCCGTCAGCTTGATCGGATAGGAGAAGTCGAAGCGAAGTCTTTCATCCGTAATATTAGAACCTTTTTGACCCACTCCTTCTCCTAGGACATCATGCAAAGCTTGGTGTAATAGGTGCGTGGCGGTGTGATAACGAACAACCATTGGGTCATTGCTATCCGCCAATCCCCCTTTGAATTTTTGTTCGGCTCCGGAGCGGGACAGTTTCTGATGCTTCTTGAATTCCTCATTATAACCTGCTTCATCGACACTTAACTTTCTTTCTTTGGCAAGCTCTTTTGTGATTTCAAGAGGAAACCCGTAAGTTGAGAACAAAACAAAAGCATCGTGGCCGCTAATACTGCTGGAATCCTGCTTTTGGCTGTTAGGCGCAATTCGTTCAAATTCTCTCAATCCCTGTTTCAAGGTTGTGTCAAACTGGGTTGCTTCATCTGAAATGATACCGATTATCAGATCTCTGGAGGTTTTAAGATCATACACACCATCATATGTATTAATAATTATATCTACAAATGCAGTTGTCTCCTCTTTTTTGATTGTTTTATTTTGTATTGAAAAAATTGCACGACGAATAAGTTTTCGTAAGACATATCCTCGAAAACTATTTGAGGGCTTGACTCCATCAGCGATTAGAAATACGGCGGAACGCAAATGGTCCGCAATTATTCGGCTTGATACATTGTTTGGATTTAAGGTGAGGGCAAAGATACTAGCACCTCCCAGGAGGTCTGTTTTATAAATACTGTCAACTTTTTGCATAACCATCGCCAATCTTTCGAGCCCTGCTCCGGTGTCAATGGACGGTTTGGGTAAATTGCCGATAATCTTGCCGTCCTTTTTCTCATACTGCATAAAGACATCATTCCAGACTTCGACAACGTCATGATCCTCGTCAGCTTTGAGATATTCTTCCTTGGTTAACGGTCGGCCACCAAATTTACCGGTCACATCGTAAAACATTTCGCTGTCGGGGCCGCAAGGACCGTTATCGCCCGCTTCCCACCAGTTGTTCTCGGCCGGCAGGTAAAATATTCTACCGGCTTCGCCTTTGGTTGTATCACCCTCTCCATCTCTGATATTTTTTTCTTTGAAAATATCCTTCCAGATTTGAGCGGCTTCATTGTCGCGGGGGGCGTTCCGATCGCCTTCAAAGACTGTGACATAAAGACGGTTGGGATCCAAACCGAGTCCTTTTTGACCATCAACCTCCGACTTTGAAGTTAGAAACTCATAGCTCCATTCGATCGCCTCTTTCTTGAAATAATCGCCCAGTGACCAATTACCAAGCATTTCGAAGAAAGTTGCATGAGTTTTATCGCCAATATCGTCAATGTCAACAGTTCTGAGGCACTTCTGCACATCGACCAATCGCTTGCCCAGAGGATGTGGTTTGCCAAGAAGGTATGGAATAAGCGGTTGCATGCCGGCTGTATTGAAAAGCGTGGGATTGGTCAGACCTTTTTCATCAGATGTAATCAAAGAAGCCGAGGTTATTTCGGCATGACCTCGTGCTTTGAAAAAGGCTATAAATCGTTTACGGATTTCTGCAGATTGCATGATGAAAGTTTAACATAGACTGTTCTTGCTCGCATTTGACA
This sequence comes from uncultured Candidatus Saccharibacteria bacterium, assembly GCA_964362725.1. Classification (GTDB taxonomy): domain Bacteria; phylum Patescibacteriota; class Minisyncoccia; order Phycocordibacterales; family PALSA-1337; genus C7867-002. Next base: position 6,235 of record CAYIFO010000020.1, on the reverse strand, counting down.
GGCGTGATAGTCTATGGTTGGACAATTAACAAAGGAGTTGCTTATGCCATTAAAAGTCATAGAAGTTATGAGTAACGGTCACTATGTTGAGAAGAGGAGTAGTGTGCCCCCGGGCTTGAAGATGTACCGTTCCTTTAGGGACTGTGCTACAAGGCCAGGTGAATTGAAAGGCAGCCAATCAGAGGCATTTTTCTACCAGATGGTCAATGAACTTCTGGAGTGCGGTCGTCTGCCAGTAGTGGAAAAAGTAAGGCATGCCTCACGGATCCAGGATCAACGGGAAAAAGTCGATTTCTATTTGGAATTGGTAAACGGTGGCCAAGTGCCAATTCAGATTAAGTCGTCCATCCGAAGTGCAGAACGGTACAAAATGGAAAATCCTGGGCTCAAGGCCTACATAGTTGTGATGCACTCCAAGGTCACAGTTAGTGGGTTGGAGAATATTCTAAGTGTGATTTGTCGTACTGTTATGCGACAAAATGCCGAGTATTGAAACATCGTTTTCGTTAAAACATGAAATGCAAGCTATTTGAGCCGGTCAAACGATCGGCTTTTTTGTTGATAAAATCCAAATTCTAAATTTCTTTTCCATATTCTCAAAGCTTTTGGAATTATCGGTAATTTTCTTTTTGCCATGGACAATAAATATTTTACCCTTAAGGTCAACTGGTTTATTTAAAATAGGCACTTGTTTTAGCCTTTCAATTTTATGCTTGGCTCTACTTAATATCTTATCCAAAGGTGCCGTAATGCCATTGATGTAATCTTTTGGTGAAAGCGATCGGCCAGTAGCCATCTTTATAAGCTTTTTGGCTGGATAGAGCGAGGCGTATGACCAGACTTTTTTTAATTCTTTGCCAACTTTAGGATTATCGACGATATAATCGTATTTTTTAAAAAAATAGGTTCGCCATTGAGAGACAGCCAATTCAGCCAAGCCATAACCATGGTAATAGGCCGAACTTTCCCAGCTATAGATATGCGGAACATTGAGAACACCTATGGAATCTTCCGACCGATCAAAATATTTTCTAGCGATTTTCCTGGCAGTTTCAAGGACAAATTCTCTATTAAGATTTTTGCATTCGTAAATCTCCTTTTCAAAAAAGACGACATGCATTATGCCCATGAGGTCAAGTGGTCTTAGTGGGTAAACCGAGCGTAATCTTTTTTCATAGAGCGCAAAAGGATAGGACTCGCCTTTGTCATTTTTGGCGTATCTGGTTTTCCATTCGATACTGGATGAAATAGAATCCATAAACATACTCTGTGTTTCGGCCCAGGAGACGGTCGAGGGCGGATACTCATGGTTGAGGCAAACAAGAGGTTGCCTTGAATTGATGAGGTGAGTAGCATGACCTCCCTCATGAAAGACTGTGTGGATGCCTTGAATACCTGAGCCAATTTGATCCGGTATGGCATTTGAAGAAAAATTGGCTGAACCCTTGTACCACTTCCCTTTTTCTTGGCGAACGAGCTTCGGATAGTGACAAAAACCGTTGTTATATTTGCCTTGCCGATCCAAAAGGTCGAGAGTGACTTTTCCGCAGTTAAAATCAATACCCAAAGCCGCCATCGAGCGACCCCAATATGAAATGACATTTTCAAACTGAAAATAAGGATCTTCTTCCTTGGTAAAACTGCCAGTCATCATAAAGGCGAAGTTCCAGGGTTTGCGTAGACCGGGCTTGTCTTTTTCCAATAGACGAATGTTGTCAAAGGCGTATTTTGTCTTAGTATAGATCTTCTCAAAAATTGAAAATAATTCCTTTTTGGTCATGTTCTCGTCAATGTGAACTTTGTAGTCATAGAAGTCTTTGTAGCCCAAAATATGAGCAAATTCATTACGCTTACCAATTACTTCAATGTAAAGATCCAGAGTCTCTAGGGGTAATTTTTCCAGACTTTGAAAGCAGGCTTGGCGGACGGCTTCATTGCTGTGGGTACGCATTAGTGTGCGCATTTTGTTCTCGGAAGCTGCGACAAATTGACTGCTGGTCGGATCAATATATCCTTCTTTGCGACTGGTTCTGATTTTGTTTATCGACACTTCTAGGTCGGCAATCTTTTTTCGAATTACCAAGGCATCAGGCGGGGTTTGGTAAAGGCCAAAGAATTTGTCCCAGATTTTAAGCCGTTGTTTTTGAATACTCTTGGCCTTCTTTATCATCACTCTGACTTCGTTTCTAATTTCTGCATTGGAACGAAAAGCATCTCTTTTGGCTTGGGCTGTGTTCATTACCTGATCGTAATCATGATCGCCCATGTAAGAAAGCCAAAAAGCATCCTCGTATTTCTTATGAAGATTGGCGTATTCGGTATTCAAAAATTCCAGCAATTGTCCGGCCGAACGGGGTTTTGGAGTCTTTTTCATGCGCTTTTATATTGCTTGAGAATCTCAAAATCTTTCTTGAGTGAATCGAGATTGTTGGGATTGTACACGGCCACGCAGGGATGGTAAAGGGTGGCAATGTCGATGTCTCCGTACGAGGCCTGGCCTCGGTAGGCTTTGCCGTGAGCTTGGCTGATTGGTTCCAATTCGAGATCCAGATCAAATTTTTTCATAATATAGCCCATAGCGTAACGGCCAAGAGTGGCGATTACACGAGGTTGGATTATCTCGATCTGTCTGTCCAAGAAAGGCCCGTAGATTTCAATTTCGGCCGAAGTCGGATCACGGTTTTCGGGAGGTCGGTCTTTGACGATATTGGTTATGTAAATCGATTGTCTGGGAATACCGATATGTTCGAGCAACTGATCCAAGACTTTTCCAGCCGCTCCGCAAAAAGGTCGGCCAGTTTTGGCTTCATTCCGGCCAGGCGCTTCACCCACAAACATGATTCTAGCTTCATGACTTCCCTCGCCTATGACAGGATAATAATTATTTTCGGTACGGTATTGAAAAAGAGGAGATTCTTTGAGGACTAATATTTCGTCCCGAACGGCTTTCATTTGCTCGGTTTTGGTCATAGTCCAATTCTAGCAGAAGTTTGTGATGACGGTTAGTGGTTATTTATTTGGTCATATGATAGGTTATTTACAGAACAAGTATGATCTATGAAAAAACAGGATGTTAGTTGTCCCAAAGTCATAATTTATGACTGGGATGGTACGCTGGCAGATAGCATGTCAGCTACATATGCTGCGCTCCGGTCAACTTTCCAAGCTTTCGACAAGGCTGTACCAAGCTTTGCTGAATTCGTTGAATGTCTTCGAAATCCGCCAACCGTGTTTTACTATGAGCGCGGGTTCAGTCGTAAGATCAGCAAAAAAGAAATTTGGTCGACCTTTTTAGGTCATGCCAATTATTCAAGTATCAAGCTCTATCCTGATGTAAAAAAGGAAATTGAAAAACAAAAGCGATCGGGATGGTCGCTGGTCCTGGTCTCGGCGTGTCCACGCGATATTCTTCTCGGCCTGCTTGCCAAACACGATCTTATGACCACCTTTGAGCATGTTCTGGTCACGGGATCCGATCAACGAAAATCCACGGTTTTTAATCGGGCATGTCGGCTTTTGAGGATAAAAAGGGGTGATAGGCATGAGATAATCTGTGTTGGAGACATGGCTTGTGATATGTTTGAAGCTGTGGTTGCAGGACTAACTCCGATTGGTTTGTGTCGTGATCATCCAGAGATTTCTCATATTCTCAAGTCACACGGAGCTCGCCTCGTCTTTGGGAGTTTAAAGGAGTTTAATTCACATTTGGGTATTCAGTAATATTTGCTATAGTTTATGTACACCAAAGAAAGGAAGGTTCTTTATGAAGACCTATATTAAGACAACGTGGAATTGGTTCAGATGATCGAGGTCGACTAATTCCTTGAAGGTCTGGTCAATTCTACGGGTGGCGCTAATTGGAGCGCCACTTTTTTATTATAAATAATCACATCACTTTCCATTCTGAATAACCGTCTGCGCTTCAGTCAAGACTTTTTCAGCCAGATCACCTTTGACCCCAATATCATTCAAGGCCTGTGGTTGGCCCACCAGGTCTAGGCAGGCCAAAATATTACGACCGACCAGGTCTCTCTTTTGCTGATGACTAAGTGATGTCAGACAGGCCACGGGGTGAAGACCATTTTGGCCGATAATATCATGAAGGTTACCCTCGCTAGGATAGTTCCAGCTCATCAGTTTGAGATTGACACATTGACCATAATGGATAGCTTTGTCTGTAAACTTGGTATTGGTGATGAGCCAGCGCTCGGTAAGCCTTCTCTTGACTCCGCCATATTCGAATAGGTTATCAGCTAGGTCGTCATAGCGGGCTTTGACATAGAGAGCGACCTTGAGGTCGGATTTCATGCCGAATTCATTGTGATACTTGGCCTCAACCATGGCCAATGAGTCGCCCTTCCAGGCTACAACATCGATCTCGTGCTCGACGCATTTGCCCATGACCATAAGGTCAGTCAAAGTCTCGTAACCCCACATCCGGAATATTCTGGCGACATATTTTTCGAAGGGAAAGCCATCTGGCCCCAGTTCCATCATCGCTCTTCTCACCGAATACTTGGCAGCCGCTACGCCCGAATGTTTGCGCAATAACTCGAATGCTCGGCCGTAAATATCGGTTGTGGTCATGCCCTGCTTCATTTCCTTCTCGACCTGGTCGGTCACGTCTTCAATGGCTTCTAGCGAAGCCCCGGCATGTTTGAGCGAATTTCGAAGTTTTTCTTCCTCGAATAATTGGGTGCTACCGTCAGACTTGGTGATGGAGATGGGGTGGTTCATAGGAATTATTGTAACACAAAATAAATACCTCAGCGTTGTTTCAACGCTGAGGCTGAACTGGAATTGACGGCTTGCTGTGCGGCAGGGGGCCTACCCGGTCGCCGTATCCGCACAGAGGTCATTTCCAGCTACTTGTGTAGTATAGCATAACCATTAGTATTGTCAATAGCGAGGTGTGCTGATCCGACAAAGCAAATGAAACTCTATCCTTATTCGATCACCCCTCCCCCCAGGCATTCGTCCCCGTTATAGATGACTAACGATTGACCGGACGATAATGTATCCTGGGGTGTTTCGAATTCAAGAACAGTTTCAGAGAAATTGACCGAGATGATTCTAATATTTTGGAGCGGTTGACGATAGCGGCTGCGGGCTTGAAGTGGCACCGAGGTCTCGCTTGCCCTTTGTAGCCTTGGCGAAAAAGGGTCTCGGTAATTCGGTAATTCTCCGCCTACCCAGTTAAGTTTCTCAATTCGGACCTTCTTTTCTGCACCTGGTAGTCTGTGTGAATCATTACAATTTGAAACGATCAGTGTATTTTGCTCAATATCTTTATCAATCACATAATACGGTTTGTCGCTGGGAGTCTTTTTGTTCAGTATAAATCCATGACGTTCTCCTTTAGTGAAAAATAGAGCGCCTGGATGACCACCTATAACTTCCCCATTTTCATTCAGAACTTTACCGGGCTCTATTTTGATGTAATGGGCCAGAAACTCCTTAACATTCACTTTGCCCATAAAACAGAGTCCCTGACTATCTTTTTTATCAGAGTTTGGTAATTCAAATTTGACCGCCAAGTTGCGAACCTCAGATTTATTTAGATATCCGACTGGAAAGAGAACATGTTCCAGATCGTTTTGATTCAAAGTCCAAAGAAAATATGATTGATCTTTTTCTTTATCCTTGCCAGTCAGAAGGATATATTTTGAAGAGGATGGACTTTTCCCGTCTAGGCCTGACTTGTCCTCTGTAACCTTGGCGAATGAGGGTCTAGACACTCGCGCATAGTGTCCAGTAGCAATAAAATCAGCCCCTTTTTCCTTGGCCCATTTCCAAAAGGCGCCAAATTTGACCGAGCGGTTGCACATAACATCGGGATTCGGTGTTCTTCCAAGAGAATATTCTCGGATCATATAGTCGATCACATCACGCTTGTATTCATGTGATAGATCCAATGTTTCAAAGGGTATATCGAGATGGGCAGCCACCCGCATGGCCTCCAGGCGCTCCTCTTTCCAATTGCATTCTATCCAATCCGGTTGCCAGACTTTGATAAAAACCCCGGTAACATCAAAACCAGCCTTTTTTAGCAAAGCTGCCGAAACTGCACTATCGACTCCGCCGGAGAGGCCGACGAAGACCTTTCTTTTAAGAGGGGTATTTGTTTGTTTGTGTTTGTTCCAGATTCTTGCCATATTCGTTTCGTTCACCGGACCTAAGGTGGCCCCAGCATTAAAAGTACCGGGAATGTCAGTTTTGTCCATTTCCCGTTCGT
>CAYIFO010000019.1:0-17287 GCA_964362725.1 uncultured Candidatus Saccharibacteria bacterium | reverse complement strand
CTTCCTTGCCCACCTCTCAAAGATTTTAATATAAGATTGGAATTGAAATTTTTGAGAGGTGAAGTTTTTACTTTTCCTCCGGCTGGTTGTATGCGTCTTGTTACGACCGAAAGAATACCAGCCGTTCTTTGATAATCAAATAGTTAGCGAAGCTAACAAAACATACCTGTCTGAAAGCAGAGCTTTCGGCTGGTTAAACATAGAAAGACGGTAAACTATGAAGACTCAAAACGAGTGGATAGCACAAGTGGCAAGTGCCACTCGGCTAATAGGAATTGTGCCTCGGGTGAAAGCAAAGGCCGATCAGGAACCAAGTCCGACAACAATTGCAGTTCATGATTGCGGTCAAGGCACGTTTAAACCGAAACTGGCTGTCCAAGACGAGCAGTCTGAGTTGGATTTTCTTCTTGGCTGTATGCCTGTTAAATGGCGGAAAGTTGTTGCCGGTGAAGACCTTTCTGAATTCAAGGAGCATCATATTCGCGTGAAGAAAGACCCGGACGATAGAAAGAAATCTATCTCCGATGAAGTTCCTGTCGCATATGAAGGGCTCAAGAAAGGAGATGTAGTGGCTATGTCTCTTGGTGGTTCTGGAGACAATTTCGCCTTTGGTTTATCAAGAAGGGCGGAAGAAATTGGCGCGCTTGTGCTTCGTTGCCCACCTTTCAAACTCAAAGTCTTCCGTGATTCGTTGGTTCAGGCTGATGTTAAGAACCTGGAACTCGATGATAGTTTCATTTTGACTATGATGGTCAAAGCTAAGCCGGAAGATTTCTATCCTGTCTTTGTACGGGAACGCAATCTTACCTGGATGCGCGAATGCCTCCGGCGGCGTATCGACTGTATGAAAGCCCGTATTGCCTGCGAACAGAGACTCCGCCAGAGGTTTATCGGACAAATTTTCTGTAGCGCTGAAGGAAAGTTTCCTGAAGGTGCTATTGAGAAGGAGTTTGAACGGGCGGCGGCCAACGATGTCGTGCTGAACGCACTTATAGGCGAAGAAGAATCGGCTAATAAGGCCCTCGAAAAGGCCTGTCTTGCCCTCCCTGTTTACGAAGAAGTCTTTAAACAAGTCGAGGGTATCGGCCCAGCCATTGCTTCCCGGTTAATCTCGGCTATCCAGGATATCCGACGCTTTGAGACCAAGTGGAAACTCCGTAAATTCTGCGGAGTCCATTGTTTGGTTGATGGCAGATTTGCTCGCCGCCGGGTCGGCGAAGTTGCCAACTGGAACCCTGATTGTCGCCAGGCACTGTTTCTCCTTGGCGATCAGTTCAATCGCCGACCAGGCACGATTTGGGGCGATAAACTTCGTCAGAATAAAGTTTTCTATAGGGAGGCTCATCCTGCGCCGGTGGAAATTGAAGTAAAAAACGGCGAAGGAAATAAGAAAGTAAAAAAGTACACAGATGGACACATTCACAAAATGGCCATTTGGAAAACTTTGGGCGAGTTCGTCGAGTGGTTATTCCAGGAATGGTCAAAGCTGGAAAAAACCAACTCCGAAGCTGTATAATGCTTTTGTGTGGCTGTTTTGGACGGATATTTCATAAATATTTTTTTTAGGATGTTTCCGTCTATTTCAGCCACACAGCTCTTTTGTGCGGTTAAGGCGTAGCTGTTTCTGCGTGTAGATTACCGCACTGTTCCTTGTGGAGTTACACGGCCCCTGTTACTAAGAGTGACTTACTCCACGGACCGTACGCACAAAATCAGAGATGACGATGTGTGTACGGTTTTATTTTTCTTGCCTTTTTCTTCTTATTCTGTTAATCTGGCCTCTATGTTAATGATTCGCTTACAGAGGACCGGTCGCAAGCATGAGCCGACTTTTCGGGTAGTTTTGACCGATTCCAAGAACGGTCCAAAAAGTGGCAAGTATTTGAAGAATTTGGGTTGGTATGATACCAGACTCAAGAATGATGCCGCCAAACAATTGGATGTTGAGCAGGTTAAACATTGGATGAGCAAGGGCGCCAAACTTTCTTTGACTCTCCATAACTTTCTTATTTCTCAGAAAGTCATTGAAGGCAAGAAATTGAACGCTCTTCCCAAGAAAACTGTTCAGAAGAAGAAGGAAGAAGCCGTTGCCGAAGCCCCCAAGGTTGAAGTCAAAAAAGAGGAGGTTACTGAACCGGCCGCGGAAACCGCTCCTGCCGAAGCCAAGAAGGAAGCCGTGGGTGAATCTGCCTCAAAGCAAGCTCCTGTTGAAGTAAAAAAAGAAGAATCTATTCCTAGTCCTACTGTTTAGCTACCATTTATTTGCAAGGGTGATACTTTTCAGACAACATAATATTTGTTAGACTTATCCCTAGTACAGCACAGTTACCTGTACGCCTTTATGAAATAATTTTACCTTTATGCAGAACGATCAGCAGTTTCTCGAGTATGTTATCAAAGCTTTAGTTGACAATCCAAGCGAAGTCAAAACCACTCGGACAGTTGATGAGATGGGGGTTCTTCTCACTCTCGAAGTTGGAGCCGCCGACATGGGCAAGATCATCGGTCGGCAAGGCAATACCGCCAAGGCCATCAGGACTCTTTTGCGAGTAGTTGGTATGAAGAACAACTCCCGTGTCAATCTGAAGATCAATGAACCTGTCGGCGGTCTCAAGTCTCCCGAGCGCCTCTCCGAAATTCCGGCTGTCCCGCTCTCAACCCCCAATTCCAAGACGGTTGACGAGGCTATGGCGGATCTGAAGCTTGGATAGAAATTGAACAATTCTACAAAGGAATAATTAAAACAAAAGCGGGCGAAAGCTCGTTTTTTGTTGGAGAGGTCGGACCTCTCCACCAGACCGAGACAATTGTGTCAACTCATGCTAGTCTCTGTTCGGAGGTGATTTTATGCGAAAAGGAACTTTATTACTCACATGCTATGTGACTTGCGGTCGTTGTGGAGGCCTTATGGAGGTGATGCCGGGAGCAAGATGTTATTCCTACAGAGAGCTTATGAAGCATGTTCGAAGGGGTCAGGATGGTTGGAGATTAACAAAGAAAGAAGGATGGGTGTGCTCAACCTGTCTTTATAAAGAAAAAAGAGAAAGGAAAAAGGAAAATCCTAAATTCTAACCGTAACAGTGACATTATTTGAATTCCGTGGTACAGTCATCCCACGGATTTTTTTATTCAAAATGACCGCATTTCACATCATCAGCCTTTTTCCCGAATCCCTCGAATCCTATTTACAGGCCTCGATTATTAAGCGCGCCCAAGAAAAGGGATTGATATCTATCAAATACTACAATCCTCGTGATTTTGTTACTCCCTCAAAAAAAGGCCAACCTTTGACTTATGAAGATAGAAGGGTGGATCGGAGGCCTTATGGAGGTGGGCCGGGAATGGTTATCGAAGCCTTGCCGGTGATCAAGGCCATCGAAAAAGCTGTTGGTAAGAAGTTGAAAACTTCTTCAGTAGCCAAATCTTTGAAGGGCCAGAACGACTTAAAATTCAAAGTTAAAATAATATTTTTTAGTCCCTCTGGCAAACAATTTACGAATGAAATGGCTGAATCGTTCAAAAATTATACTGATATTGTTTTGGTTTGTGGTCGCTATGAGGGAATAGATGCCCGGATTAAGAAAGTCTTTCCAATGGTTGATATTTCGGTAGGTTCTTATGTTCTAACCGGTGGGGAATTGCCGGCTATGGTTGTAATTGATTCAGTAACCAGAAGGATTTCTGGTGTCCTTGGCCATGATTCATCTATTGAAGAATTGCGAACCTCGAGCTCTGATGTTTATACTCGGCCAGAGGTCATAACTTATAAGAAAAAGAAATATAGCGTGCCGAAGGTACTTTTAACAGGTCATCATGCCAAGATCGATGAATGGAAAAACAAAAAAAGCTCATTACGAAACATAAAAAAGGATTTGTGAGCTTGTGCAGATAAATAGGCGCGGTAAAATTGTGATGCTTTGAATATTTTTGACTGTCCTGGTCTCAAATTCAGCCTGCCAAGCGAATTTATAAGAGTAATATTCTTGCAGAAATGAAAAACATGACTCTTTCACCATTACAACCAGATAATGTTACTAAGTCTGAATTTAATGAATTCAAGGACGATATTCGACTTCAATTTCAGGAATTTCGAGCCGAAATGAAGGCCGATTACGAGCGCCATGCAGGTATGCTTTTGGAGATATTTCAGCATAATTTAAAAGCGGCTATGGAGCAGATTGACGCCAAGTTGGATAAAAAGCTCGATAAAGAAGAATTTTATGCCTACATGGACCTCTATGTCCGCAAGCCTGCGAGGAGAAGGTAAGCGCCAAATTATATGAAATTCAATTACGACAGGGTGGCGGATGCCATATATCTCAATGTCAATAAGGGTAAGATCAAGAAAACTGTTGAAATGAATAACAGCGTCGTTGTTGATATGGGTGAAAAAGGCAAGATTATCGGAATTGAAATCCTGAACTTCTCTTTTCAGCGAGCTGATCTATCTAGTCTGGTCAAAAGCGGTGTACCGATGCATGTAACTGATTTTTCTCCGAAATTAGCTTAATTGTGATTTATTTATGGCTATAGTATACTTTAACTAATATGGATTATAACAAACCTAATCACGATCATCTTGAAATTAAGGCTTTGGAAGTCTTGGAAGCATATGGTATTACGAAACCAGTTGTAAATGTTTCTGCAATTGCAAAAAAAGAAGGGTATGCAATCAAAGAAATTAAAATGCCTGTCGGGAGTGAAAATGTCGCCGGGTTTTATGATAGAGATAGAAAAACAATTTACATCAATGCAGAAGATGCGCCGGATAAAAAGTTGTTTTCCATTGCTCATGAGTTGGGACATATTTTCCTAGAACATCCTACCTACGGAGTTCTCTATAGAATTCCTAAAAAAGGAACTGAAGAATATCCGATTCAAGAGAGTGAAGCTAATAGTTTCGCAGCTTATTTATTGATGCCTCGTTTTATGGTTCGTGAATATCTAGAAAAGTACCGTCTTTCTCGAAACGACTATAGAACTATGGCAGAAATCTTCGGTGTTCCAATGTCAGCAATGAAATATCAGCTGGAATATCTGAAGTAACAATGACCAATAACACCGAGTTAGCCAGACTCATAGAAAGTTTAGAGAAATTACCTTCATCCTCAATTAAAGACGAGGGTTCGGAGGCGTATTCTGAAGTTGAAAAAAGAAGTCAAAATATTCTTAGAATCGAAGCACAATCAGGAAAATTAGCAATGAGGAAGAGATGGTCTACTGCTAGTATTGTATGGATAACAGGAATAATTTGTTTCGACATTATATTGGTATGTCTTTTAGGTTTGGGAATATGGAAATTTGATGATCCGTCCATTGTCATTGCGGTAATATCAGATAGTTTTCTAAAAATTGTAGGTCTAGGAATATTTATTGTAAAAGCTATTTTCAGAGACTAAATTTGACTCTGTAATGAGTAAAGACACAAGAGTTCTGTGATAAGTGAAGCCCTGTGGACAACCACCCCCTTGACAAAAATCACCAATCTGCTAGGCTCCTCATAACTTCGCAGATTGTGTTCTGCAGCGCCCTTCCGAAGCCTTGGCGAAGGAGGGCCAAAGCGAGGGATTAGAAAGGTCTACCATTAATCCTACAGTGCAAACAAATAACTAAGTAACGTCCCATTTGCCCGTGTCAAACGGACTTTTTGCGTGTTTATAAGAGAGATTGAACAATTCTACAAAGGAACAATTGAACAATTAAAATCACTCCGACTTTAATGGTCAAATTGTTCAATTGTTTCCTTGTTAAATTTTCATATTATTTAATAATTTTACCAAAATGCCTATTACCACAGCCTCTCGGCCCAAGAAATATTTTTCCCGCTACCAGATCCCTTTGACCGAGACGCCCAACTTGGTTGAATCCCAGCTGACCTCATTTACCGCTCTTCTCGAGACCGGCTTTGAGAGTCTTCTTCGGGAATTTTCTCCGATCAAGGATTATGCCGAGAAAAAATTCGAGCTTTCGATCGGTGGCCTGGAAGTCGTCCGTCCCAAGTACGACGAACATTTTGCCAAGAACAACAAGATGAACTATGAGGGTCAGATCAAGGTCAAAGTTACTTTGAAAAACAAGGCCCTGAATGTCGTCAAGGAACAGGAGATGTTTTTGGCCGATTTTCCTCTGATGACCGACCATGGCACTTTTATCGTCAACGGCGTCGAGCGCATCATCTCTCCCCAACTGGCCAGATCTTTCGGAGTCTTCTTTACCTCCGAAGAAGTCAAGGGCAAGAATTATTTTGGAGCCAAGATTATCCCGGCCCGCGGGGTCTGGATGGAGATCGAGAGCGATGCCGACGGCACTATATATTGTCGCATTGACCGCAAGAGGAAATTCCCAGTCACTTCGCTTCTTCGTGTTCTCGGGGCGGCCACCAACGAAGCTATTCTGGAACAGTTCAAGGACAAGCCGGAAATAAAGAAGGTTATAGAAATGACTTTGGCCAAGGATCATGCCAAGACCGTCGATGAAGCCTATATCGAGATTCACAAGCGTTTGCGTGATGGCGACCTAGCTACCGTCGACAATGCCCGTTCTTTTATCCAGGCTATCTTGGAACCGAGCCGTTATGATATTTCCCGGGTCGGTCGTTTTCGCTTCAACAAGCGCTTCGGAAAATCCATGGAAGAAAGCGAGCTTGAACGCAAAACTCTCAATCTTGACGATGTCGCCACGACCGTTGCCCATATTGTCACTTTGGCCACCAATCCGGACATGCAGGCCGATGACATCGATCATTTGGGTTCACGCCGGGTTCGTTATGTCGGCGAACTTTTGGAACAGAGGATCCGTCTCGGTTTGACCCAGATGAAAAGGAATATTCAGGACAAAATGTCTACGGTTGAGCCTGATGTCACCTTGCCCATCTCCTTCATCTATCCCCGTCCTCTCCAAGCCAGGATCAAGGAATTTTTCACGACCAACCAGCTTTCCCAATTCATGCTCCAAGAGAATGTTCTGGCCGAAATCGAGCATCTCCGCACCCTGACCGCTCTCGGTCCCGGTGGTCTTTCTCGTGAAAGAGCCGGATTTGAAGTTCGCGATGTCCACCCTTCGCACTACGGACGTCTTTGCCCCATTCACACGCCCGAAGGTCCGAATATCGGCCTGGTTTTGCGTTTGACCATGTATGCCAGGATAAACGATTTTGGCATGATCGAGACTCCCTATGCCAAAGTCAAAGACGGCAAGGTTACCAAAGAGATTGTTTACATGAATGCTCTCGAGGAGGAAAATTTCCGGATTGCCCATGCCGCCACTCCCTATGACAAGGATGGCAATATTACGGTCGAGGAAGCCGAGGTTCGCCAGAACGGCAAGCCGGCTTTGGCCAAGAAGAAAGATGTTGATTATATTGATGTGGCCACAAATCAGGCCTTTTCGATCGCCACATCGCTTATTCCTTTCCTCAATCACGATGATGCCAACCGCGCTCTTATGGGCTCGAACATGCAAAAGCAGGCCACACCCTGTCTTGTTCCCGAAGCGCCTTTCGTGGCCACAGGCATAGAAGCCAAGGCTGTTATTGATACCGGCCGCATTATTGCCGCGCCGGAAGACGGAGAGATCACCTATGTCGATGCCAGAAAAGTTGTTTTCAAACCCGCCAAAAGCGCCAAGAGCCGTGAATATAACCTGGTTCTATTTTCGAGGACTAACGGTTTTACGGCTTTTCATCAAAGACCGATTGTCAATGTTGGCGACAAGGTCAAGAAAGGTGATATTTTGGTTGATACTTCGACTTCAGATCATGGCGAGATCGCTCTTGGTCACAATGCCTTGGTAGCCTTCATGTCCTGGTCCGGTTCAAACTACGAGGACGCTATTATTCTTTCCGAGCGAGTAGTCAAGAACAGCAAGTGGAGTTCGGTCCATATTGAGGAATTCGTGGTCAATGTTCGCGACACCAAGCTTGGACCAGAAGTGACGACTTGCGATATTCCCAATGTCGGCGAAGCTAAACTCAAAAATTTGACCGAGGAGGGTATTGTTCGGATCGGCGCTGAAGTCCGTCCCGGTGATATTTTGGTCGGCAAGATTTCTCCAAAGGGCGAAACTCAACTTACTCCCGAAGAGCGCCTGCTCCGCTCGATCTTTGGTGAAAAAGCCCGCGATGTCAAAGATACTTCGAAAAGAATGGAAAATGGCAAAAGAGGACGGGTTATTTCCGTCAAGATGTTTTCTAGGGAAAAAGGCGATAAACTAGAATCTGGAATCATCAAGAAAATTTATATTGAAGTGGCTCAAGTCAGGAATATTTCAGTCGGTGACAAGATGGCCGGACGACACGGCAACAAAGGTGTTATCTCCAAGATTCTTCCGGAAGACGATATGCCGTATATGGAAGACGGGACGCCGATCGATGTTATCCTGACTCCTCTGGGTGTACCTTCCCGTATGAACCTTGGACAGATCCTCGAATTACACCTCGGTTTGGCCGCCAATACTCTCGGTTATCAGGCCATCGTTCCGCCTTTCACTGGCGCTACCGACGCAGAAATAAAGGAAGAGCTGGTCAAGGCCGGTTTCGATAAATCAGGAAAGATGAAACTGCGCGATGGTCGGACGGGCGAGTATTTCAAGCAGGATATAGCCGTCGGTTACATGTACATCTTGAAACTTCACCACATGGTCGAGGATAAGATCCATATGCGTTCAATCGGTCCTTATTCACTCATTACCCAACAACCATTGGGTGGTAAGGCTCAAGGCGGAGGTCAGCGCTTCGGAGAAATGGAAGTCTGGGCTTTGCTCGGTCACGGCGCCGCCTATACTTTGCGCGAGATTTTGACGGTCAAATCGGACGATATAGTCGGTCGTTCGCAAACCTTCGACTCGATCGTCAAGGGCGAAAGGATGATGCCCCCGAACTTGCCGGCTTCGTTCAATGTTCTTTTGAAGACTCTTAGAGGCTTGGCCTTGAATGTCGAACTGGGTAAAAGAGCCAAAGTGGAGGAGGAATAATACAAAAAATAAACAAATACCATGCAAATCAACACCAAAAAAGCTCTCGATCCGACCCAGTTCGACTTGGTCCGCTTGACCTTGGCTTCACCCGAGAAAATAATTGAATGGTCCTACGGAGAGGTGACCAAACCGGAAACGATCAACTACCGGACGCAACGTTCAGAGAAAAGCGGTCTCTTCGATGAAAGAATTTTTGGACCGGACAGGGACTTCGAATGCTATTGTGGTAAATATCGCGGTATCCGCTATAAGGGCATAGTCTGTGAAAAGTGTGGAGTTGAAATCACTCGCTCGATAGTCCGCCGAGAAAGGATGGGTCATATCGAATTGGCCTCGCCTGTTTCCCATATCTGGTTTTTGAGGAGCGTTCCTTCCAGGATTGGTCTCATCTTGGGTATGACCACGGCTGATTTGGAAAAGGTCGTCTATTTTGCCGGTTATATAGTCACCAAGGTACATGAAGGTGAAAAGGAGAAATTTTTGAAGGATCTCGATGCTGAATATAAGAACAAGGTTAAAACAGCTAATGACGAAAAAACCAAAGAAGCTCTGAAAGAATTGGTTATCACTGCTCGTAAAGAGATAGAGAGTCTGGTAGAGGGTTTTGTTATGGATGAGACGACTTATCATAAGTTCGCCGTCAAATACGGAGCTCTTTTTGAAGCCGGAATAGGCGCGGAAGTAATTTTCAACCTTTTGAAGAAAATCGATCTTCCTAAACTGCAAGAAGAGCTAGTCAAGGCTCACGATGTCGCTGGCGCGGCCGATCGGGAAAAGTTGGCCAAGCGCCTTTCTCTAGTCAAGCAAATGATCCGTTCCAAAGTTCGTCCCGAATGGATGTTTTTGGTTAGGATTCCAGTCATTCCGCCCGGTTTGCGCCCGATGGTTGCTCTAGACGGCGGTCGTTATGCCACTTCCGATGCCAATGACCTCTATCGTCGGGTTATCAACCGCAATAACCGTCTTTTGAAACTCAAGGAAATAAACGCCCCCGAAGTTATTCTTCGCAATGAAAAGCGCATTCTCCAAGAAGCCGTCGATGCCCTGATCGACAATTCCATCCGTCACAGCTCGTCGGCCGGTGCGGCCGCCGCCGCCGCCCAGAAGAGGGCTCTGAAGTCGCTTTCCGACAGCTTGAAATCCAAGCGCGGTCTTTTCCGTCAAAACCTCCTCGGTAAACGCGTTGACTATTCGGGCCGTTCGGTCATTGTCGTTGGTCCGGAACTCAAGCTCGATGAATGTGGTTTGCCCAAGCACATGGCTCTTGAACTTTTCAGACCTTTTGTTATTTCCGGACTCCTCAAAAGGGAATTGGCCTATAACATTCGCGGTGCCAATCGTCTGATTGACGATCAGTCTCGCGAGGTCTGGGAAATTCTAGAAGAAGTTATTAAGGGTAAATATGTTCTTCTGAACCGTGCGCCTACTTTGCACCGCTTGGGTATTCAAGCTTTTCGTCCAACTCTAATTGAAGGTAATGCCATCCAGGTTCATCCTCTAGTTTGTACGGCCTTCAACGCCGACTTCGATGGAGACCAGATGGCCGTTCACGTGCCTTTGTCCGAAGAAGCCCAGATGGAAGCCAAGATGATCATGGCGGCCGACAAAAATATTTTGAAGCCCGGTAACAATGATCCGACTGTCGTGGCCAAGATGCTTGATATCGTGCTCGGTTGTTTCTGGGTGACCAAGATCATTGCCGGAGCCAATGGCGAAGGAAAAATTTTCGAATCGCCCGAGGCGGCCATGTTGGCCCAGGATTTCGAAGGCATCAATTTGCGGGCCAAGGTCAAAGTTCTGACTCCCCAAAACGCCAAATACGCCAAGTTTAAAGGTGGTTTGGTCGAAACGACGGTCGGTCGCATACTCTTCAACAATATCTTGCCGGAAGATTATCCTTTCATCAACGAAGAAATCGGTCGCAAATATCTGTCTCAAATAATCGACGACATGATAATCATTCTCGGTGCCGACAAAGTGGCGCCGATCTTGGATCGGATAAAATCTTTTGGTTTCGGCTACGCCACCTATTCGGGCACGACCTGGGGCATAGATGATATCATGGTTCCCGAGTCAAAAAAGGAGATTATCGCCAGAGGCAAAACCATGGCCGATGTCGTCAGTCATCAATTTGAAGACGGACTTCTGACCGAAGAGGAAAGAGTCAGGAAGCATATCGAAATCTGGCAGAGGGTCAAAGGTGAGGTCGAAAAGGCTATTCCGGGTTCACTCGACAAGACTGGTTCAGTTTATGACATGATTACTTCCGGAGCCAGAGGCTCGCTTTCCCAGATTACCCAGATGGTCGGCATGAAGGGTCTTATCTCATCGGTTTCCGGTGAGATTATCGAATTCCCCATCCTGTCTTGTTCCAAGGAAGGTCTGACTCCTATCGAATATTTCATTACCACTCACGGTTCTCGAAAGGGTCTCACGGATACGGCTCTAAACACCGCCAAAGCTGGATACTTGACTCGTAAACTCTTCGTTGTTGCCCAGGATGTGGTCGTTTCCGAAGAAGATTGCGGAACAAAGGACTTTATTATTATTCGCAAACAGACGGCTTCGGGTATGAATATCCCTCTTTCCAAAAACATTCGCGGTCGGATTATTGCCGAGGACATTGTCGGTGCCGATGGCAAAGCTCTATTCTCAAAAGGCCATCTTCTTTCCAAAGCTGATGCGGCCAAAGTCGAAGAGGCCGGTTTGACCGAAGTAAAAGTTCGTTCACCTCTTTCTTGTAAAACCATTCGTGGTGTTTGCGCAAAATGTTATGGTCTGGACCTCGGTAAGAGTACCTTGATTGCTTTGGGCGAAGCGGTCGGTACGATTGCCGCACAGGCCATCGGCGAGCCCGGTACCCAGCTAACCATGAGAACCTTCCACGCCGGTGGTGCCGCTTCTCAGGGTGGAGACATTACTATGGGTCTGCCTCGTGTCGAGGAAGTTTTCGAAAAGCGCCGTCCCAAAAATCCGGCCGTTGTTTCGACGGTTGACGGCATGGTTACGGGCATGAAGGATTTGGGCAAGGAGAAGGTCATATATGTCATTCCTGAAATTGAAGATCTGCCGACCGGCAAGCAAGCCAAGTCAGGGAAAAAAGCCGCGGAAATCGAATACACCTTCCCTTACCGTCGCACCACTTTGGTTAAGGCTGGCGACAAGGTCAAGAAGGGCCAGCTTCTGACCGATGGTTCGGCTGATATCGACGAAGTCTTTGAATATGGCGGGGAAGAGAAAGCCAAGGAATATGTCATCACTGAAGTTGGTAAGATCTACGAACTTCAAGGCGAGACCGTTTCTAGGAAGCATATCGAGCTTATCGTCAAACAAATGTTTTCTCGACGCAAGATTACCGATGGTGGTGATACCAATCTGACCGAAGGTATGGTCATTGATGATATTCAGCTTTCTGAAGAAAATGCTACTGCCAAGGCTGCTGGTGGTTCTCAGGCCAAAGCTGAAAAGCTGGTCATGGGTATTACCGAGACCTCTCTTTCCAGAAAGAGTTTCCTTTCGGCCGCTTCCTTCCAGCATACCACTCGCGTTCTTATCTCCAATGCCGTTCGCGGGGCCGAGGATGATCTTACTGGTCTTATGGAAAATGTTATCATCGGTCGCCTCGTTCCAGCAGGATCAGGATTCCCTGGATCGCCCAAGAAAGAGATGATCGATGCCGTCCATCCGAAAGGGGAACAGGAAAGTTAACCTTCTTCGCCAAGACTACGAATGTCAGGAAAGGTAAAGCTCAACCTACTACGCTAAAGCTTCAAAGGTCAAGAAAGTTAAGGTAAAAAGTAGGAAAGTTTGAAACAAAAAACCGGCTCTGGAAAAGGACCGGTTTTAGTGCCGCTGATTGTTATTTCCGTTAATCAGATTTCTCTGGAAAAAATGGAATGACTATCAAACCAACAGGACCAAAAATTAAAAAGATTGCCAATGTGCCAGTCTTCGCAATATTCCAGCCATTTTTGAATGGCTTACCATTTGAAAGGAGACAAAACGCTGTACAGCCGGCAATAGCCCAGCCGATCAGCAATGCAACTGGCCCTATCACTTGATTAGCCATAGCGGTCGCGAATCCTAGCAGTGCAATAAGAACTATTGTTTCGCAAATTCTCATATTCGACATAGTCGGGTCTTTCTTTGATTTTGGGTGGAGGGGAATCTAAATAAAAGTTAGTATATCAATCCATATTTGTCAAGGTATACAAACCCCTCCCATAAACCTATAATTAGAGCCAATGAAACAAGATCTTCTCACAAAAATAGACGCTATTAAATCCGAAATAGAGAAGCATGGCACCTTAGATCCGGCTTTGGTCAGGAATATTGACGAGTGGTATCGGATCGAACTGACCTACACTTCCAATGCCCTTGAAGGCAATACTTTGACTCGTCAGGAAACGGCTTTGGTGGTTGAGAAAGACATAAGCATAGAAGGCAAGCAATTAAGAGAATTGATTGAGGCCAAGAATCATGCTGAGGCTGTTGAGTATATAAAAATATTCTCCAAAGAACTCGGAAATTTGAGCGACTTAACTTTGCCGGTTATTTTAGACATTCATAGGATAATTCTGCAAAAAAATGATGATACCAATGCTGGTCGACTTCGAAGCGTACCTGACCGCATTGCCGGTTCGACTTCTATTATGCCCAATGCCGCTTCTGTGCCAAAGCTCATGGAAGAATTCATTGAATGGTTGAAAAATATCAAAGATCATCCGGTTTCAATAGCTGTCGAAGCTCATTACCGTTTTGTTTCTATACACCCGTTTACCGATGGCAATGGCCGGACGGCTCGTCTTCTCCTCAACCTTATCTTGCTACAAAATAACTATCCGCCGGCTATTATTCACCCAGAAGACAGAAGGATATATGTGACTTCTCTGGAAAAAGCCCAGATAGGTGGTGATAAAGAAGATTATGAGAAATTTATGTTGGAGGCCGTATTAAAATCATCCGAGGAATATTTGAAGTCGCTAAAATAATATAATCTCGTCAGAATTCACGACAAATTTGTGTCAATAGTGATACTTATTTTACCGTGGGTTATACTTCAATCATGAACCGCACATCTGTCGAGGAAATAAAGGCCAGGATGCCTATTGAGGAGCTTATAGGCTCTTATGTCAAACTGGAAAA
The DNA here is from genome assembly GCA_964362725.1 of uncultured Candidatus Saccharibacteria bacterium. Lineage (GTDB taxonomy): Bacteria > Patescibacteriota > Minisyncoccia > Phycocordibacterales > PALSA-1337 > C7867-002. Next base: position 3,169 of record CAYIFO010000019.1, on the reverse strand, counting down.
GGCCGGCCGGTCATATAAGGCCAGGTGCCCCTTCCATAACGAAAAAACTGCTTCTTTCTTTGTTTCGCCAGATCGTGGAGGTTATTACTGCTTCGGTTGCGGAGCTAAGGGCGATATTTTTTCTTTTGTCGAGCAATTTGAAGGACTAGATTTCCGCGGGGCTCTCAAGGTTTTGGCCGAGAGAACTGGCGTTCAATTGGTTCTTGATCAGAAAGCCGACGGCGAGAAGGATAGATTATTCAAAATTACCGAAGAAGCGGCACTTTACTTTGAAGAGCAATATTCAAAATCAACCGTTGCCAAAGAATATATTAATAGTCGGGGAATAAGTCCTGAAACCAGGCAAGCTTTCCGAATAGGTTGGGCGCCCGAGGGCTGGCAAAACCTTTTTGATTATCTCAAAAAGAAAGGTTGGAGCGAGACCTTTATTGAAAAAGCCGGACTAATTAAACAAAGGGATAGTAGCAGTTTTGCTATTAAAAACGAAAGCGGTCCTAATACGTCAGCCGCGCCCGCAGGCGGAGGAAGTGTCTCGACTTTTTCGAAGAAAAACGAAGAGACACTTCCGCAGCCGAGAGGGCGTGGTGTTAGTTATTACGACCGCTTTCGTGGCCGGATTATATTTCCCATCACTGATTCCAGCGGCCGCGTCGTAGCTTTTACCGGACGAATCTTGAAAGATGACGGCAAGTCAGCCAAGTATTTGAACAGTCCCGAAACACCTCTTTTCAACAAGTCCCAAATCCTTTTTGGTCTCGACAAAGCCAAGAGCGAAATCCGTCGAGTTGGTTACTCGATCCTTGTCGAGGGTCAGATGGATCTTGTCCTCTCTCACCAATGTGGCATAAAGAACGCCATTGCCGCTTCTGGTACGGCTTTGACTGATCAGGCTTCTGATCAGAGTGGGGTTGTTAGCAACTTGGGTATGGTCCGTCGTTTGAGTCCAAATATGATAATCGCTCTTGATTCGGACAAAGCCGGTCGATTGGCTGCTATGAGGGCTGTGGCGGCGACCGCACTTTCAATGGGTATGTCGGTCAAGATTGCTGATATAGAAGGGGGCAAGGATCCAGCTGATCTTATCTTGAAAAATCCCGATGACTGGAAAAATGTTCTCAAAAACGCCAAACATGTTATCGAATACGAGCTTGGTAATATTTTGAAAGAAACATCGGATCCGCACAAACTTGGAAAAGCCGTTAAAGATCGTTTATTTCCTTTTCTTTCAAAAATAGACAGCGAAATGGACAAAGCCTACTTCATAAAGATTATTGGTGAACAAACGAGATTGAATGAGCAGTCGGTTTGGGATGATTTGAGAAAATTTGAAAAGACCAATAAGACAAGTCAGAGCACAATTAAAAACGAATCACCGGTAAATTTAAGATCACCACTATCTAGCGCAGTCAATAACCAAGAATCAATAATCAATAACTCTTCGAGCCTGAAAGCTTCTCAGAGCCTGAATGGCCAAAAAATAACCAATAACCAAGCGCCGCGAATCGATCTTGTCGAACGCCGAATGTTCGGATTACTTGCTTTGATGGAGAGTGTCAAAGATAGTGGTGCCGAAAAAGTCAGGGAAGAAATCAAAAAGATCGCCGGCAAATCTTATGAGGAAAGAATAAATAGAATCAAACCGTTTTTGAGCGATCTATCTTTTGAGGCCGAAACTTTTTATGGTTCAGAAAAAGAACGCTGGGATGTCCATATGAAGGAGCTTGTTGCCAACTTTGAGGAAGATATGATCAATCAAGAATTGATCGTGACCATGGGTGAACTAAGGCAAGCCGAAAAAGGAGGTGATCACGCCAAGGTCGCCGAACTGGCCAAAAAATGCCAAGTTTTGTCGATTAGAAAAGCCGAAGTGGGGAAGAAAGTCAGGGTTTAATTTCGCTTGCATTCCCGCTCTTTTTCCCCTACAATCTACCCAATAACAAATCTCACCAATATATGAGAAAAAACAAAAAAACGACTGGTACTAGCCGCCACCATTCTAGTCGGCCGACGAAGCGGGTGTCTTTTCGCATCAAAAACCGTCCAAATAGGCATCCTAATTCAAGCAAAAAGTCTTCGGGCAAATCAAATGGTTCAGTTCCCAAGGTCTTCAAAAATAAAGCCGAAAAAGCCAAGGACTTTGAGATTCGAGCCAATAAGCTTATCCAAAAGGGTCGTGACCGCGGTTTCGTGACTTATGACGAGATCCTCAAGGAATTTCCCCAGATTGAGAATGACATTATTTTCCTTGATGAGCTTTATGCCAAGCTGGTCACCGCCAATGTTGATGTTCTAGAAGGTGGTGGTTTGCTCGAAGTCGAGGATCTGACCCATAAAAAAACGCCTACCCATCTTTCGCGTGGCGGGGTCGATTCGGCCTACGATTCTATCCAGATGTACTTGAAAGAGATCGGTCAATATCCGCTCATCAACGCCGCCCAAGAAAAAGAATTGGCCAAGCGCATTCTGGCCGGAGATACCGAAGCCAAAAATCTTTTGGCCAAAGCCAATCTCCGCTTGGTTGTGTCCATCGCCAAAAAATATGTCGGTCGTAGTCCCGATCTCACTCTCCTCGATCTTATCCAGGAAGGCAACCTTGGTCTTTTCCGGGCTGTCGACAAATTCGACTGGACCAAAGGCTTCAAGTTTTCGACCTACGCTACTTGGTGGATCCGTCAGGCTATCACCCGCGCCTTGGCCGATCAATCCCGGACTATCCGCGTGCCAGTCCACATGGTCGAGACCATTGCCAAATATAAGCAGGTTGTCCGAAGGCTTTCGCATGATCTAGGCCGTGAGCCCTTGGCCGATGAGATTGCCATGGAGATGGATATGGATGTCGAGAAAATTTACCAGATCGAAAAAATCGAGCAGGATGTTGTTTCTCTGGAAAGTCCGGTTGGCGACGACAGCGATGATGGCAAGTCTACTCTCCAGGATTTCATCGCCGACGACAAGATCCTTTCGCCCGATCAGGAATCCTCACGGAGGATTCTCCGCGATCAGGTCAACTTGATTCTCAATGACCTTTCGGAAAAAGAGCGCAGGATTCTCGAAATGCGTCATGGTTTGAACGACGGCATCACTCATACCTTGGAGGAAGTGGGCCGTGAATTTGGCGTGACCCGCGAGCGTATCCGCCAGATCGAAGCCAAGGCGCATGAGAAGATAA
>CAYIFO010000018.1:0-18414 GCA_964362725.1 uncultured Candidatus Saccharibacteria bacterium | reverse complement strand
CAACTCTTTCATAGCCAGAAGGACAAACTGTATTTGTTGGAGTGGGCGATGGGCTCGCGGAAGATGAAACCGAAGGAGATGGTGTTGTCAGTAATTTCGGAACACTTAAATAGGTCGTGATTTTCGTGGCGGCGTCTGAAAAAGCTTTTTCGGTTCGGGAAACAATCCGGCTAAGGAGACTTTCTTTTGATGCTTTGGTAGTACTGTCGGGTGGCGGGGTGGCGGATGATGAAGGTAGAATGGTTAGTCCGACAATATTACTGTCTCCAGTTTGAGCATCGTTTACCTGGAGGAAGTAATCCCCAGTCCCAATTACCGGATTGAACTTAAATATGTTTTCTTTTCCGGTGGGAATCAATTTGTATTTTCTCGTTTCGGAGCACTTTGAATTATTTGGACAGTTATATTGGGTCAAAGTAACGGTATTCGTGGAGGAAGCAACGAGTCGGATGCCTCTAATAGTAACTGTTTGGCCGGGAACAACTTGTCGGGGGGTAATAGAGTCGATGTACGGTGATTTTTCCCCAATAACTGTCAAAGTGTTGGTGGTATTAGGTTTAGGAATTAACATTGAACTATATTTGTCACTATTGTCTACTATAGTCGCGGTGTGGATGATTCCGCGGTAAATCCCGGCGAACATTTGTTTCGGGTTGAAGGTATTTTGTACAGTAAAGATCACTTTATCGCCGGCTGGGACAAAATAATAGTTGTCTCCGATATCGAATGTTCCTGCCGGCATTTTATAACTCTGGGTTCCTCTGACGCTTTGACTACCATAGTCATCCTCAAGGTTTGACCAAAAGGCATAATTTTTTGGAATTCGAATATCCTTACTGCCGGCGCTGACCGCAATTTCGAAAGTGCTTATAAGCGAGGATTCGGACTTATCGTTATCATATGTCATGGTTAGTGTGGGTATACCAACAATCTCAAACGATGGTTCGATAGAATCGACTGAGTCTTTAACCGTAAAATAGTCACTTTCTGCTCTAATATTAACATCGTATTGTAGTATCGATATTTTGTATTGACCAGGATCAAGATCGACCTGTCTCCAACCCTCGTTAAATCCAAGAAAATTGGGAGCATATTTGTATATTTTACCCACAGTCCAGACAAAGGTATTATTTTTGTATGCTTCAACCAGATTTGGATTTGAAACATGATATTCTCGCCCGTTTTTTTCAATAATAAAAACTTGAATATTTTTATCATGATTGCCGGTCCAGGTGATTTCATGTTTATCTCCGATGATAAGGGTATCATTGACTTTTGGTGATGTAATAACAAGAGGTTCAAGTGATCCTAGTTTGAGTTCATTGGTACGTGATTGAAATTTTAGGGGTACGGCATTATTATTTGGCTGAAAACTAATTATTTCAAGGAAGTAAGAATCGCTAATCAATCTCGATGAATCAATTGAAGCGGTTGCGGAAAATCTAACTGTTGAATTTGGGGGTATTATGTAATGTGGCCCGGCGTAATCTTCAATATTGCCGGATATCGGAATGTATTCAAGGTCAATATTGCTAAAACCAGTGAGGTTTTCGTTTTTGCTACCGATCAAACTCGTTTGAAAAGCTTTAGCGTATTTTGATTTTGACATTTGCAGAGCCGTAACCCCAGTTTTGACTTCAATAGTGAAATTTCCCTGACCATTCCCGATATTTTCATTAGTTTCTGTGTTTGTACATTGAAATCCTTCTGGACACTTGTTGACTGATTGAATCGTATTGGAATAAACAAGTGTTGGGTTGCCGACAATAGATACAGTAACGCCCGACAGGGCTTTCTTGTTTTGTCGGCAACCAGCCATGAAAGCTTGACTGCGCGATGAGTAATCATTTGGATCAATTGGCAACGAGATCTTTTTTTGTTTATATGGCTGATTTAGGAAAGAGGCAAATTCGGCTGAACTGAAGTATTTGGCATACTGATAAAATCTTAGTTTTAAGTATTCCACCAACTGTTGTTTGTCGACATTTTTATAGGGAAATTCATTGACCAAAGAAATCATTTTATCCAAAGAAGCGGAATTGTCAAAAATATCCCGGGCGATTTTGTAATAAGCCGCTTGATATGAAGAGCGAATTCCTTCTGGCAACTCGTTTATCAACGGATTGATACCAAGCTTGTTTTGTGGTTCAGAAAGATTGCAATAAAACGAATAATCAAAACCGTGAGGTATGATCTTAGTTCTTCCCGTGTTCAAATCGACCCCCCAGTCTTCATTATGAAGCGGAGCCATGTCTCCGATATTCAAAAAATCTTGAAAAATCAAAAACTTGATAGTCGTATCAGGATCAAAGTTCAATGATGTGATGACATTTGCCTCCCCTTCTCTACTGGTTAGCGTTGCCGATGTTAGTCTATTTGATTTATTATAATCGTATCGCCAAGGACTGGTTCCCGATTCGTATTCGCCGGATTCATATAATTTTGAATTGAAATTATATTGTTTTGTAAAAGGAATTTGATCGTCTTGTTCTGTCAGTCTCTGGACTATCATATATCGGAACGATTTGCCGTTATATCCGGAATCAGGCGTGATAAAAGTTATATCCGCAAAACCAACAATGTCAGCGGCTGGTATTCCAAACGCTCTGGCTATTTTGTAAACTATGAATTCTCGTAGCAAAACATTTAACTGCCCGCTAAATCCAACATCGCCACCGCCGCCAAAGTAGTCGTTCCAAATATCGCATTCCGGAATGAGTCGGATTTTTTGGTACTGAAGCTTTGAATATCCGTCATAAGTGCTTAGTCCTGTAAAAAGTTCCTTAGCCTTTCCTTTACTGTCTGTTTTGTCAAAACTGAAATTAAGCACGGGCGGTTCGCACATTCTTCGGCTACTGCCTTTGTGTTCATATTTTATCTTCCAATCTTTTATTTTTTTGTTGCCAGAAAATTCCATTAGTTTACCGTCACGGTCAGCCTCTGTTCCAGTCAATAATAATGTTTTACCGAGGGTGTCCAAGGTAAGATTTCTGATTGGGTATGTTTCAGTTTGCGCGTTTATCTGTCCGAAGATTACAAGGAATAATATTGATAATATGACGGTAAAACCTAGGCGGGCATTGAAAAACTTCATAATCCTCTAATGATAACTCAAGTAGATTGGTTTATATAGTTGATAACAAATATCTGCCTTCAAATAAGGTACAATATTTTAATGTATGCTAGAAATATATTTAGATTTTGCGTCTATATCTTCGCTCTCATCGGCTTTATCTTAACTGCTGGCTATCTGGCAGTCAGATTCGGAATGACTAACGAAAAAGGCCTTATAGACAATCAAGATGAGTCATTTTTAGTTAATTTGGATATGCAAAACGCTTCAAGCTCTATGAAATGGGCCGAGGGAGAGGAATGGGAGGTCTTAAAAAAGGCAGTCATTCGTGATTCCGAGGTTATAAATAAAGCTGCCCAAGATGCCGATCTAAATCCCCGGCTTATTGTTGCCGTACTTGTGCCGGAACAACTCCGTCTTTTTCATAGCGAAAGAGAGATATTCAAGCAAATATTCCAGCCCTTGGAGATTTTGGGTAATCAAAACCAATTTTCTTGGGGAATTATGGGTTTGAAGCAGGAAACAGCTAAAGCCATTGAAAATCATTTGAAAGATGAAACTTCCCAATTCTATCTTGGCCAGGAATATGAAAATGCTCTCATTTTTACTTCAAATGACATGGGAGGTGAACGATTCGAAAGGATTACGAATGATAAAGATCATTATTACGGCTATTTATATGCCGCCCTATATTTGAAACAAGTTGAAAATCAATGGAAAAAGGCTGGGTTTGATATTTCTGCCAGACCGGAAATATTGGCAACCCTTTACAATATCGGTTTTGACAATTCTAAGCCAAAAGCCAAACCTTATTCCGGCGGAGCTACTATAGAAATCAACGGTCAAACTTACAGCTTTGGATCTTTGGCCGGAAAGTTCTTCAATTCCGATGAGTTGAGAAATGAATTCCCGTAAAGCTACCCTACCCTCTGCCTGTACTGCAAAGCTTCCAAAATATGTTCTTTATTTATCTCTTCTGCACCACCAAGGTCGGCTATCGTTCTAGCTACTTTGATCACCCGATGGAAGGCTCGGCCTGAAAGGAAAAATCTTTGGGCCGAGGAGGTCAAGATTGAGCGAGCTTCATCGTCCATAGCGATCAGTTTTTCCAGATCTTGAGCGCTCATTTCGGAGTTGAAACATTTATCGTCAATCTTATTATTTCGATAGCGCTTAATCTGGATATTCCTGGCTTCGATGACTCTTTTTCTTATCTTCTCGGATGTTTCGGCTGAAGAATTTTTGGCGGCCAATTGCTCATAATCGATCTTGTTGACATTGAGCCAGATATCCAGACGATCCATGATTGGTCCCGATATCTTGCGTTTGTAGGCTTCAAGGGCTCTTATTGAGCAGGTGCAACCCTTTTCAGAACCTTGGCCACAGGGGCAGGGATTCATCGAAGCGATGAGAATGCATTGGGCCGGAAAAGTAATACTGCCACGGGCCCGCGAAATGGTTATGACCCGGTCCTCCAAAGGCTGGCGTAAAGCTTCGATGACCGAGCGGTCGAATTCCGGAAATTCGTCCAAAAACAAAACACCTCGATGAGCCAAGGTAATCTCTCCTGGTTTGGGCAGGGCTCCCCCGCCGACAATAGAGGGATATGAGGCCGTATGATGGGGGGAGCGGAAAGGTGGATGAGATATGAGGCCCTGATTGAGTACTTTGGCGGCCGAATATATACCCGTCACCTCGATTGATTGTTCGTAAGAAAGAGGCGGTAAAAGCGAAGAGAAACTCTTGGCCAACATGGTTTTGCCGGTGCCAGGCGGTCCGGACATGATCAGGTTGTGAGCACCGGCCGCGGCTATCTCCAAGCCTCTTTTGGCTGTTTCATTGCCTCGTATAGCCGACATTTCTTCAAATCGAATAGAGGCTTTGGTTATCGGAGCGCTGTTGATTAAAGGCTGGATTCTTGTTTGGCCATTGAGATGGTCAATCGTTTCGTTGAGGGAATTGACGGGGAAAATGGCGATATTTCTGGCTAGCGAAGCTTCCTCGGAGTTTTCTTCGGGGATAAAGACTTGAGTAAATCCATGGTTGGCCATATCGCAAAGAATAGGCAAAATGCCGCTCACTTTCCTGACTTGTCCGTCCAAAGCCAATTCTCCGAGAAAGATTTTTCCTTCACCGTCTATTTCGAGCGAGTCTGAAGCACCAAGATAAGCCAAGGCCATAGCTAGATCAAATGACGGACCTTCTTTGCGTAAATCAGCCGGAGCCAGGGCGATCACGACCTTCTGATTGCGTTGTTTGGGTGATTGGTAGCCACTATTTTTTATGGCCGCGGAAACCCGGTCTTTGGCCTCTTCGACCGCCCGGTCCCCGAGTCCTACCACGGAAAAAGCATTGAGCCCGTTGGTTATATCCACTTCAATGGTTATTATTTCCGACGAAAGGCCGTTGAGTTGGGCACTGTAAGTTTTGGCCGTATTCACCGGCTCATCGTATCAAAACTGAATAAAATTCTTATGAAAATTGATGTTGAGGTTAGTTGAGGCCGATTAGAGTTTAGAGATTACTCGCCAAACTTGCTATCCCTACTTCGTATGAGCATGCTTTATAGAGATTCGTGAAGAAGAATTGGCCTCGAGCCTTTCTTTTTCGATCGGTTGTCCGCAAATCTCACAAGTACCATAGGTTTCCTTTTTGAGTCGGTCGATGGCGGCATTGACTTCGGCCAGCTGATTTTCCAATTGGTTCAGTATCCCATTGTTTTCCTCGTACTCTTCGAATTTGTCGGCCACCTCATTGTCGTCGGCGGCGTCAACCTCGATGTTTTTTGAAGTTGCCTCCCAACCCTTTGTGGCGGAAGGATTTTTTTGGCCAATCTCGGCCATTTCTGTTTCTAGGACTGACTTCTCCGCTTCCAATTTCGCCTTGAAATATTCTGTGTCGGTTTTATTCATGGTCAGAGTTTATCTTATAAAGGTCTGTTTTTCAAGTCTGGATATGATTTCGGCCAAAGCACTCTCGTTATCGGCTATGACTAGTTTATCACTGCTTATAAATGAGTAGAGGAAAAGAGTTTGATTTTCCGAGTCCACATATTCACGGACATCGCGATTTTTGATTATTCTGTCATTGAAATGCCCGGTTACTTTTGGTATTGAAGCGTTTGAAATATATTTCTCCAAATCCTCAGCCATGGTTTTTTCCCACTGGAGGACTCCGGCGAAGGCGTTTTGGAAGAAATCGTTCGTTGTTATGACAAACACGCTTTTTTGACCGCTTGAGTCTTTGTATACTCCGAGCATCCACTTGGGGGCCAATGAGCGTGACAAAATATCCGGCACATTCAGGTTGAATAGTTTCAAGGCAAGGTCAGCCGGTATTTTGATCTGATCGTTTGTTCCGATATTAGTCTCATTATTCGAAGGATTTGAAGCCGTTAGAACCATTTCCTTCAAACTGTTATTTTTCTGATCATTTGATATTTCCCGGCGAATATCCGCTTCGATGGAAGCTGTATTTTTGTCATCAATTGACAAGGCAACCTGTCGATCGGCCGGAATCAAAGGTGTCGGTAAAGAAGTGGTCGGAATTGGTTTGGTCGTGATAGGGGCGATTGGGCTCTGTTGGTAAAGATCATAAGCCGCGTACAAACCGCCACCGATAAGAGCCAGGCTTATTACGGTCAATATAATGTTTTTGGCTGTGTGTTTGCTTTGGGCTGTTGAATAATTGACTGCCTGTTTTGCCTCTTGCGGGTCGATCCGGATCTTGTCGATCTTGGCCGGTATCTCAATCCTCAATGGTTCTGCCTGCTTCCGGGGTGCAACTGGTCTCTGAACTTCAACTACGGTTTGTCTGATTGTTCTTGCCATTTCGACTGGTGCTGGTTCAATTTTTGTCGGTGAAGCAACATCCGGTGGCACATTTGGAGTAACGGGATTATTTCGAATAACCTCTGCACCCTCCCTCTTCTTACTTTCAGCAATGGCTATTGAAGTAGCGGAAAGCTTTTTTCGAGCCATGATCTCGGCTATGTCGCTCTCGTAAGTTCGTAGTTTTTTGATGTTGGGATCATTGACCTCGGCGTGATTTTGGGCTATTTCTTCTGATTTCAGGATAACTCCCACTTCTTCTTTGAGACTGGTTGCAGTTTCGGTCGGAGAACTGACAAAACTTTCTGAATTTTTTACATAATCATGATTGGGATTGGCGATGGTTTTGGCCGGCGGATTGGCTGGTCCGAATTCTTTTTGTGTTGTTATGGATGATTTTATTTCCGGTCGGTTTCCTTCACTGGAAAGAGGTTCGGACATTTTTATAGGATAGTCTGGAATTGTCGCCTGTGAGTCGGCATCTTCCCTGACTGGGGAAATATTGAGGTCTGGAGTTATGTCGAAAATGCGAATTTTTTCGTTTTCGGATTCGTTTTCTGGATTCTCCTTCTCTTGAGAATGATTGTCGTTATTTTGAGGTTGAAGAACTTTGTTCTCGTCCATACATCCATTATAACAGGGACTTGGGGTTAGGGACTAGGGTGATGAAATATTACGAGTGAAGCGACATGGTCTGTCTGTTTTGTTTCGAGAATAGTGGCCAGCGAGCCAAATAAAATAGTTACCTCCTCTTGTTAAACGTTGGCCTCGGTTTTGGCGTTTCTTCCTTTTTGGTGAAGAAATCCGGATTGGCGGCCTTGATGGAAAGATTGATCCGACCCTTTTCGTCTATTTCTTTGACGGTGACTGGTACCTTATCTCCCTCCTTGAGATAAGTTTCTACTCTTTCAACTCGGAATGGAGCGATCTCGGAGACATGAACCAAGCCTTCGGCATTGGGACCGATTTTGACGAAAGCTCCGAAATCCATCAAGCGGACTACTTCCCCTTCAAATTTTTCTCCCGGCAGATATTCTCGAGTCATGTTGTATATTATTTCTTTGGCTTTTTGGGCGGTTTCATTTTTGCCGGTAATAAAGACGGAGCCGTCATCCTCGATCGTAATATCATCGACATGAGTGACATCCCGTATTTCATTGATTGTTTTGCCACCGGTACCGATAACCAAACCGATCTGGTCGGGCTTGATCTTCAGAACTATTATTTCCGGAGCATTGGGAGAAATCTTGGCACGGGGAGCGGCGATCTCTTTTTCTATGACATCCAAGATCTTGAAACGAGCAATCTTGGCTTTTTCAAAAGCTTCGGCCAGGATTGGTAAAGGAATACCCCCAACCTTCACGTCCATTTGGACAGCCGTCACGCCGTTTCGCGAACCGGCGACTTTGAAGTCCATGTCGCCATGATGATCTTCTGGTCCTTGAATATCCGTTAGAATCTTATATTTTAGAGTCTTATTCTTGCCTTCGCCCACTTCTTTCATCATTAGCCCCGAAGCAATACCGGCAACGGGAGCTTTGATTGGTACACCCCCATCCATCAGTGCCAACGTGGAACCGCAGACGGAGCCCATGGAAGTCGAACCGTTTGAAGCCAAAGCCTCTGAAACCAGACGAATTGTGTATGGAAACTTGTCTTTTTCGGGGATTATCGGTAACAGAGCTTTTTCAGCCAAAGCGCCGTGGCCGATCATTCGGCGATTGGTGCCGCCCATTCGTCCGACTTCACCGGTCGAGAAAGGCGGGAAATTGTAGTGGTGCATGAAGCGTTTGTTTTCTTGGACAGTCAAGCCGTCGATAATGAGGGCGTCGCCGGGTGAACCGAGAGTCAGGATCGAGAGGACATGTGTTCCTCCCCGGTAAAATGTTCCTGTTCCATGGAGAATTGGCGATAGACCTCCGGCTTTGGCGAAGAGTGGTCTGATCTCATCCATTCCTCGGCCATCAGGCCTCTTTTCATTATCGATCGCTTCATCGTGAATCAGATCATTGATAGCTTCCTCCAATATTTCCATGGCCAAAGTGGCATAGCCCTCGGGTATTTTTTCTTTGAAAATATTTATCCAAATATCGATGATTTCCATCAGCTTTTCTTTGCCTGGCTGTCCAAATATATATTTTTTTAATTGCGGGACGATTTGCGCATCAAAGAGTTCCTTTGTTCCGGGTGTTGGTTCCGCGATTACTACCACGGCTTTCGTCTGGCCGATTTCAGCAATTATCTTCTTTTGCCAAGCTTGGATCTGCTCGATCACCTCCGAAGCTTTCCTCAAGCCGTGATTGAGATCTTCCTCGCCCACTTCTTTACTCCCCACCTCGATCATGTTGATCATTTCGTCTTTACCGCAGGCGATCATATCGAGAACGATGTCGGCCTCTTCCCGGGCTTTGAAATCGGGATTGACGAGCCAGTTGCCGTCTTTACCGATCCGGACAGCCGAGACGGGACCATTCCAGGGAATATCGGAAGTGCTCAAAGCCAGAGAAGCGGCGATCACGGCTACTACATCGGGATCATCCTGGTCTATCGAGAGTGTAGTTACTACAACTTGCACTTCATTGCGCATTTTCTGGTTGAAAAGAGGGCGGATGGTTCGGTCGACGATTCTTCCCGAAAGGATGGCTTCGGTCGACGGTCTTCCCTCCCGGCGCATGAATCTCGAACCGAGAATCTTGCCGGTGGCGTAAAACCTTTCTTCATAATCCACGGTCAACGGGAAAAAGTCTCCGTCTTTGGGATTTTTGCCCATGACGGCTGTGGCTAGAACGACGGTATTGCCGTAACGGACGGTTACCGAACCATTGGCCTGATCGGCTAGATCGTTGAATTCGGCGATGAGTTTCTTGCCTCCGACCTCGAGAGAGTATTCTTTTTTGTTCATGTTGTTTTGGAAATCCGTTCCCATTTATTCGCCTTCAGATTTCAGCTTTGAATGAAATGCGATAGTCGCAATTTTCAAACCTGCCTATCTGGAGGCGTATTAGTTAGTAATAAAGGTGCTTTTAATACAATTAATGTAACAGAAATAACGGTAAATTGCCACAAACTGTGTTTAAGATCACAATTTGTGATCTTAAGAATTTTTACTTCTTCCCTCCCCGGAGGAGATACTTATTCGGCGACTCGTCCAAATCCATGAAATTGTCAGTGGCTTCGATGAGTTTCGAAGAGGTTGATTTGCCGAAGGAAACAACTTCCACTTGGCAACCTAGGTTCATCTGCAAATATTCGACAAGTGGTACGAAGTCGCCGTCTCCAGTCAAAAGAATAACGGCATCGAGCTTGGGAGCCAGGCGGACAGCATCTATAGCCATACCCACATCCCAGTCGGCTTTTTTGGCACCGGAGCTGAAGATTTGCAGATCTTTGACCTTGGTTTCGATGCCGACCTTGGTTAAGGCTTCGAAAAAAGCGCTTTCTTCGCCGGATTCTGTGGAAATGACATAAGCGACTGCTCGGACAAGTTTGCGTTCATTGACGGCATCCTTGACGATCTGGCCGAAATTGACCTTGGAATGATAAAGATTTTTGCCGCTGTGATAGAGATTTTGCGCGTCAATAAAAACGCCGACGCGCTGTTCAGGATGTTTGATTATAGACATGAAAATGACTTGTTAAGAATTTTATTAAAATGTTACCTCTAATGCACAATGATAACGCACTTGTCATTTCTACGAAAGTGGCCATTAAATCCAAACGACAAAGCTCAAATGCCAAATCAATATCAAAGTCTAAAGTTCAAATTTGGACATTCTCGACCTTCAAAGTTTGGCTTAGAAGGTCGAGTTTGCCTATCACTTCTTGAGATCCAATTTCTTCAGAATGGTTGAATAACGTCTGGGGTGATTTTTCTTGAGATAATTGAGATGAGTTTGGCGATTGGCGACCATACCCAGAAGACCGCGACGGGAATGGTTATCTTTGCGGTGTTTCTTGAGGTGACCGGTCAATTCGTCAATCCTTTTGGTCAATAAGGCGACTTGAACTTCCGGAGAGCCGCTGTCTTTGTCGTGGATGGCCACATTGCTCATAATCCGGGACTTTTGTCTGGGTGTTAACATGGTGATTATCATAGCATGAATAGATTGGTGGCGCAAGGACGCTTAAACCTTTACAATATAGTCATGCCGACAATGTCGCACAATATTCAAGGAATGAAACAACAGTTTTTGGAATATGTAGAAATAGAAAAAGGCCGTTCTCTGAAAACCGTTGAGAATTATGACCACTATCTGACCCGTTTTATTACTTTTTCCAAAATAAAGAGCCCGGAAGATATAGATGATAGGGTTGTGCGCGAATTCCATCTTTGGTTGAACAGACAGCCAAATAAGGCTAACGGTCCGACTATTTCGACTTTGAAGAAGAAAACCCAAAATTATTATCTCATTGCCTTGCGCTCCTTTCTTAAATTTCTGGCCAAAAGAGGGGTAGAATCACTTTCTCCTGAACATATTGAATTGGCCAAAGTGGGCGAAAGGCCACTGGATTTGATTAACGCTGAAGAGTTAAGACGACTTCTCGAAGAACCAAAGAGCGATGATTTGAAATCATTGCGTGACTGGGCCATATTGGAAATGCTTTTTTCGACCGGTTTGCGCGTTTCCGAGCTCTGTTCCCTTTCTCGGGATATCGATCTTGATGTCGATGAACTCTCGATCCGCGGTAAAGGCGAAAAAATCAGAGTAGTTTTCCTTTCTTCTCAAGCCAAAAAAGCCGTTAAGAAATATTTAGACAAGAGAACTGATGTTGATGACGCTCTTTTCATAAGAATAAACCGCGAAAAAGCCAAGAATGGCGATCTGGCTCTGGACAGACGTTCTGTGGAAAGAATTATAAAATCAGCCGCTATCAAGGCCGGGATTTCAAGGAAAGTTACTCCCCATGTAATCCGACATTGCTTCGCCACGGATCTGCTGTCCAACGGAGCCGATCTGCGCTCGGTCCAGATGCTTTTGGGTCATTCCAATATAAGTACGACGCAAATATATACCCATGTGACCGATTCGGAGCTAAAAAGGGTGCATAAGGAGTTTCATAATAAGAAGAGGTAATGACAAAATCAAAAGCCCAACCTCCTACGCCAAGGCTTCGAAGGTCAAGAATGTCAAATCAATGTCAAAATCTAAAAGTCAAAGGTTTGAAATTTGAGTTTCGAGTCTAATTTGTTACTATTCTTGTTGATGCGCATTATTTCCTGGAATGTAAACGGCCTCCGAGCCAATGTCAAAAAAGGCGGTTTTGATTGGTTTATCAATCAGTCACCCGATATTTACTGTATCCAGGAAGTTAAGGCTGAAGCTCTGCAGTTGGAAGAAGGAGTGCGTAATCCCCAAGGTTATTTCTCGTATTTTGACCATTCCAAAGGACGCAAAGGTTATAGTGGTGTGGCGGTTTATTCAAAAGTTAAGCCAGATAAAGTCGAATACGGTTTGGGTATACCGGAATATGATCAAGAAGGTCGGTTTCTCGCTCTATATTTTGAAAAAAATGCCTTTGGTAATAATCTCAATAAATTTGTTCTTTTGAATATTTATTTTCCAAATGGCGGTGGTGGACCGGACAGATTGGCTTTCAAACTGAAATACTACGATCACTTTTTGGATTACGTAAATGATTTGAGAAAAAAGAATTACGAAGTTATTTTTTGCGGTGATGTTAATACCGCTCACACCGAAATAGATCTAGCCAGACCCAAAGAAAATGTTGATAATACAGGCTTCTTGCCTATTGAACGGGCTTGGCTCGATAAAGTTGTAGCCGCTGGATATGTCGATGTTTTTCGACATTTTTATCCTGAATTGAAGGAAAAATACACATATTGGGATATGAAAACTTATGCCCGAGACCGTAATGTTGGTTGGCGTATTGATTATTTTTTCGTAACTCCAGAATTATTAAAAAATATCGAAAAGACTACTATTATTGATGGTGTTCTTGGCTCCGACCACTGTCCTATTGAAATTGTTATTCGGTGATTGGTAAATACGACAGGAAAGACTTTATTATTTTTCAGCCCCTCGAACTTTGCTTCCAATGTACCGGCATTTTCACAAAGGATTCGCTCCAGGGATTCACTCATCCTTTGGAAAATGCCGGTACATTGGTCGCAAATTATTCTCGGTTTGAAAAATAATAAAGTCTTTCCTGTCGTACGCTCTAGAATAATTATTCAAGCAAAGTAAAACCGCGTCATAAGCTGGTTTAGAGAAACCTGCATACAAACGCGGTTTCGAAGCAACGAACAGAAAGAGCTAGGGCAAATTCAAAGGCTGAATTTGCAATCATCACCGGAACGACTCCCTAAGGTGATCGTGTGCATTTCTTCTTAAGTTTGAGCTCTCCCGAGGGGAGGCTATAATTTGAATGAGAAGAGATACGCGACCATTGCTGCTTGGCAATTGAACGGTGAAGAAATTGTTTTTAAAAAATTTTTCGTTGCTTCACACACTAGGAGAACGAGTGAAGCCTATACACCTTTTATAAAGAACAATTTGTCCGTCGTGTTTTTTCTATCCACAACAAACTGACCTGTCCTCAATTGTATGTCCTTTAGAGCTCTCTGTAAAGGACAACTGTGGATAAGTCGACAAATGTCCTTTAGTGCTATTGGACATGGTGCTTTTTCCTTATCTCCTCAACCTCCCCTTTTTCTGTTTTTTTCTTTTTTTCTCTTCCCTTCTCTGCCAGTGTAATTAGATCTGAATCAGGCAAGTTTACAAGTTCTAATGACCTTTTTTCAAGGTATTCCGAAGTATTCAGCTCAGGCTTGTCAAGCACTTCTTCCATTAGAGCATTCAAAATAAGGCCAATTTTTGGACCAGGTTGCAAATTACAGGTCGCCATAATTTTTTCCCCGTCTATCTTAAGCATTTTCACAGAAACAGGGTCACGCAAAGCTTCATCAATCATAGCCTTATATTTCCTCAATCTATAGGGATTTTCCTTGGGTCTTCCAGTTCCAATCCGATCACAAGCTCTCAAATCCATTAGATTCCAGATATTCTCCGGTCCAACATTAACAATCATCCTACGAACAGCGGAAAGTGTAATTTGTTCAGGATCGGAGAAAAACATGTGCCATCTGACCAATTTAGTCACTTTTTCAATAGTTGCACGTGAAAACTTCATTCTCTCCAGTATTTTACGCGTTTCACGTGAACCGACAATTTCGTGGCCGTAAAATGTTGGTTGATTTGCTTCACGTGAAAAGCCGGCTGTTTTTGGTTTAGAAATATCGTGAAATAAGGCTGCCAGCCTTATTTCAAGATCCAATCCCTTGTCGGCAGCATGTTGAACCGTTCTAATTAGATGATTCCAAACGTCGTAAATATGGGCTTGTGGCTGTTTTACTCCAATACCCAGTTCTAGTTCTGGGGCTATATGCTTCAGCAAACCCACGCTATGAAGCAATTCTAGACCAGTTTTAGGACTTGGAGACATGATAATTTTGGTAAATTCGTCACGAATCCTTTCAACTGAAACATCCTTAATCAATTGATTGTGTTCAGAAATAGCTCTTAAAACCTCATTGTTGCACGTGAAACTCAATTCTGTGGCTAATCTTATGGCTCTAAGCATTCTCAAGGCGTCTTCGTTAAAGCGATCAAGTGGCTGGCCGACTGTCCTGATAACTTTGTCTTTTATATCTTGAAAACCACAATAAAGATCAACAATGTCCTTTATGGCCCCATTGGACAGGTTTATAGCAATGGCGTTTATGGTGAAATCCCGTCTTTTGAGATCGTCTTCAAGTTTGGTGCTGAATTTGATCTGATCAGGGTGTCTTCGATCAGAATATCCAGATTCAAGTCTGTATGGTGTTATCTCGACGCTTACAAGAGTTGGATCTGTGGTCGTTTCGTTTATTACAGCCACGGTGCCGAAAACATTCTCGTAGACGGTTTTGGAAAATAGGGCTTGAATTTGATCTGGTTTGGCATTTGTGGTTATATCCCAATCCTTTGGTTTTCGACCCAAGAATATATCCCTCACACATCCACCGACGAGATAAGCCTCAAAACCTCCTTTTTCGAGAGTTTCGGTTACATGCCTAATTTCCGGTGGAATAACATTTTCCCCATTATTTTTCATCGTTTACATACTAACCTATATTCGGTTTTATTAAAATGTAACCTAGTGATATAGTATTGTAACATGAAAGCTGGTTATGCAGCATCGTGTCAAATGCGCCCGTAGCTCAACGGATAGAGCACTTGGCTTCGAACCAAGAGGTTGTAGGTTCAAGTCCTACCGGGCGTACCAATGTTTCGGGCCCTATAAAGTTGCACCAGATTTATTTATAGTGCATACTTGGGAAGCAAAATTCATAAATTAAACTCGTTGTGAGGAGTAAAAGCGGGCCTGCTCCGCCGAAGCTCCGAGCATAGCGAGGAGCGAAGGCGGGTATAGTTTAGTGGTAGAACGTATCGTTGCCAACGATAAGATGGGAGTCCGATTCTCCCTACCCGCACTACTTCGCTCGCCTAAAAAGGCGAGCTACGAAGTGCAAGCACAACAAGCACAATTCGAGCGAAGTAGTTCTGCCAAGCTTTCTTGACCTCCATAGCCTAGGCGAAGGAGGTAGCAGAGCAGGACACACCTCTCCTTATTGGTTTTTGTACCGAAACTTACATTTAAGAGACTGTCTGTTATTAAGTAATGTCCTAAAAATACGGCCTAAAACCGTAAAAGTAATGGACATATGTGGATAAGTCTGTGGATTCGGGGTATAAAAGACAAAATATATGGCCTATATTCGTCAAAATGAAGTTGTCAGTAGTCATCAAAAGGGAAATAGAGGCGAGGATATTGCCTGTAAATTTCTTGTTAATAAAGGATTTGACATTACTGATCGCAATTATAGGAAAGTCTGGGGTGAAATAGACATTATTGCCAAAAAAGACAAAACTATTCACTTTTTTGAAGTTAAAAGTGTTACAGCTGATTTTGAGAAGATAAATAAGGGACATAAACCGGAAGATAATGTTCATGGTTTGAAAATTAGACATATTCGACGGATGGTTGAGACCTATCTTGTTGAGAAATGCGATGGTTGGGATACGGAATTTAGTTTCCATGTCCTTTGTGTGTATTTGGACATGGAGAAGAGAAAGGCTCGAGTAAAATGGATCAGAGACATAATTCTGTGATTTAGATAAAAATTATGTTACGATGTTTACGACCGGAGCGTGGTGTAACGGCAACATACCTGTTTTGGGTACAGGTGACTCCGGGTTCGAATCCCGGCGCTCCGACATAAAACAAATGCAAAGTGAAAAGTGCAAAATGCAAAATTGAATCGCAAGAATTCGTCTTTATTATTGAATATTCACTATGCTCAAATCAGTCATTAATTTCTTTGATAAGTTTGAAGATAAGGTTCGAGGTGTTTTGAGTCATCACCCCATCTTGTACACCTTGATCGGGGGAGTGGCTATCGTGCTCTTTTGGCGTGGTGTTTGGCATACGGCCGATATTCTCCAGGCTCAAGGGGGTATTTTAGGCTGGCTTTTTTACGAGCCGACCAACTTGGTTATCGTCTCTTTGATTTTATTGGCAACTGGTCTGTTCGTCTCCTACTTTATCGGTGATACTATTCTTATAAGCGGGATGAAAGGAGAGAAGAAAATTACTGATAAGACGGACAGAGAAATCCAGGAGGAAGAGCAAGAATTGGAAAAAATCCAGGCCTCGATTGAAGAGATAAAAAAAGACGTTGATGAGATAAAAGAGGCGGTTACACAGGAGAAAAAGTAAGAAAGTACTTGGTTGAAACTAAGTCTACATGAGTTACGCGCATTCCTTTTCAAAGTTACTTGATTCTGCTAGCATTGATTTGATTCTCGATCAAAATAAGCGGGATTAGTTAAACGGTATAATTTTTGTTTTCCAAACAAAGGTCGCGGGTTCGACTCCCGCATCCCGCACAATGATTGTGGATCCACTGAATTTGTGCAATAATTCGATTATGTCAATAGCAGAAATACAGAAGAAATTACACCCAGTTCTAAAGTCATATGATATTACTTATGCGGGCATTTTTGGCTCGGTTTCGCGTGGCGATGATCGCCCCGATAGCGATATTGATATACTAGTTAAGCTTGGTAAGCCTATGGGGATGTTCTCATATATGAAATTGATCGAATCTATTGAGAGTCTTTTGGGGCGTAAAATTGACATGGTCACGGAACAGAGTTTAAGCAGATTTGTGAAGCCGTATGTTATGTCAGATCTAAAGACTATTTATGAAAGATGAGAAAGTCTACATAGAACAGATGTTAGATTCAGTCTCAAAGATTGAAGCTTTTACTTTTGGCATGAAGAAAGAAGATTTCATGAAAGACCCTAAAATGCAAAGTGCTTATTATGCAGTTGACTGTAATTGGTGAATTGGTAAAGAATGTTTCTTCGAAAACGAAAGAATCCAGTGATATTCCATGGAAAGAGATTGCCGGTTTTAGAGACAGAGCGATTCATCACTATTTTGGAATGGATCTGAATGTGATCTGGGACACTGTGGTTTTGGATGTTCCGATATTGAAGGAAACACTGAAAAAAATTCATGAAGCATAAACAAAAAAAGATCAAGCTAAAAGATCTATGAAAGAAGCTGGTTTGAACTTTAAAGGCGTACAGCCTCGCTTATTTCGCAAGTTTTAAAGTACAGTCACGGATATTATAAAAAGAAATATCTCTTAAACTTTCTTCGTATCGCGTCAGCCTTGCGCTTGTTATGTGAAATCGAAAAGCGATTTCGACCTTTCTGCCCCAGTATTCTCTCAAAACACTCTCTTTCATTGGGTCCGAATTCATTCGTCTGGCTGTAAAAAGTTTCTATATTTGCGCCCACTTTCTTATCGATCCAGACTTCTATAACAAAGTCAGCTATTACATTGATATAGTAATTATTTTTTGGATAAAGTGCCTTCGGTAGTGTTTCGTACATGCGCATTTTATTGTCAAAATTGTTTCGGATGACTTTATCAAGAGGAGTGTTGTGGTCAACGAGAACCGCTAATTTCTGACCTCGTTCGGTAATTCGGTTAAATAACCCCATTTCGTTTTCCTGCCGGGCTAATAAGAACCATTCATGAGGATTGTAGATAAGGACAGGATTATTGGAAGGGGAGACCGAGATTAGTTTTATGAAGACATGTGACCAGAAAGCGTCGGTTAGGATCGGATTTCTGAAATAATATTGCAAGCGCTCGCCCGGCCGAAGATTGAGAAAGGATTTTTCCGGTCCATCCTTGGCATTTGTCTTATCTAGACTAGTTTTGGCGAAGAATTCTTCCATCTTGGCCAGCCAGACGCCACTAAGGCCGATGTTTTTATTACTTATTACAACAACCTCATCTTTTTTTAGCGATCTGATGACCTTGTATACACCTTGTTTGGTCGTGCCAGGGCGAGCTATTTCAATGATTTTGATTAGCTTAACTATTGGCAGTGAACCTTTCTGTAGATTATTGATAATAAAGTCTTCGA
>CAYIFO010000017.1:0-18427 GCA_964362725.1 uncultured Candidatus Saccharibacteria bacterium | reverse complement strand
GAACAATGTGATCATTGGGTAAAGGGCTTGATATGGAGATTATTCACCAAGCTCACAAGGCACTATTGACTTTCATATATAAGGTATGCTATAATGACCACATAGGGAATACGTATGAAAGTTCTTTTCATCGATGATAGGCCTTCAGAGATTATTGCCTTGTGGCAACGATCTGGTCTCGAGTCCACCGACACACTTTTGCCAGTAACGCCTTTTGTATCACTTGAGAAGGCGCTGCAACAAATCAAGGATTTCAATCCCGACATGATCGTAATTGGCTACGGCTTGGGTCATCCCGAGCTAACAGGAGCTGACGTCGTTAACTTCTTACGAAAGAATGCTGTGAAAGCATTACTCGTGGGAAATAGCGCCGGCGGACTTCACCAATTCGAACAATCAGGAGTGAAACTGGAAAAGAGTATCGATCGGAATCCGACCAATTTGAAGAAACTTGTTCAACAATAAAGCCCTGCCGAGAAATCTGCGGGGCTTTTCCAATATATACTATTGAGGGATCAATTGACGGCAAATGAAATGTTTACTAAATGCGAAAAATATGGAAAAATAGAGAGCAATGCCAATACTACAGACGAAACACCTTACTAAACACTTTGATGGCGTCTATGCGGTCAATAAGTTATCGATCAATTTTGAGGCAGGAAAGATTACAGGAATTATAGGCCCAAATGGATCTGGAAAGTCTACGCTTATAAATGCTTTGACTGGGATGATCCCTATGGATTCAGGAGAGATAGTTGTAGCTGGTGCAGAACGATTGCAACGAGTGGAGGCGCATGAAGTAGCATCGTATGGCATGACACGGACATTTCAGGATGTGAGACTATTTGAACAGATGCCTGTTATAGATAATATTTTGGTTGTACTGACAGAACGAAGTATATGGAAAGCTCTATTTGAAAGGCATGGAGCATTTCATTTAGAGAAGGCGGAAGAAGTTTTGAAAAAAGTTGGGTTATGGAAGAAGCGGAATGAGTTGGCTAAGAATTTGTCATATGGACAGCGTAAGCTTTTAGAGATTGCTAGGATATTGGCGATGATACATTGTGGTGTAGGAGATATTAATATCATATTTCTTGATGAACCATTTGCGGGACTGTTTCCGGAGATGATCAAGACTGTGACTGGTGTTATGAGAGAGCTTCGAGATCAGGGTAAGGCAGTGATTTTGGTTGAGCATAATATGGATTTGATACGAGAATTGTCGGATCATATTTATGTACTTGATTCGGGTGAGTTATTGGCAGAAGGTAAGCCGAGTGATGTATTGGCGCGTAAGGATGTTATTGAGGCGTATTTGGGTGAATAAATTATGAAAGCAGAAACTCTATTACAGCTAAAAGATATTCATGTGCACTATGGTGGTGTTAAAGCTCTTGATGGTGTATCGGTAAATATTGATGGGGGAGAAATTGTCGCGCTTATGGGGCCGAATGGAGCAGGGAAGTCGACAATACTAAAAGCTATATTTGGATTAGCGCCCATTGATTCAGGGGTGGTGCTTTGGGAAGGTCAGCAGTTTAAACCGGTGTCGTATGAAGTTGTTGAACGAGGTGTGTCATTTGTACCACAAGGTCGTAGGGTATTTCATCATCTTACGGTACTAGAGAACCTTGAAATTGGTGGAATTAATGTTAAAAGCAGTGCTGATCGAAAAGAAAGAATTGCGAATGTGCTTGAACTATTTCCAGCACTTAAGACAAAATTAAAGGCTAAGTCTGGAACTTTGTCGGGTGGTCAACAACAGATGCTAGCCATTGCTCGTGGACTTATGCCTGATCCGAAAGTATTACTGTTGGATGAGCCGTCACTAGGACTTGCACCTAAAATTGTAAAGGAAGTATTTGAAAAGATCAGAGAAATTAATGAGCGCAGAAAAACAGCGATATTCGTAGTTGAACATAATTTGAAATCGTTACTCGAAATTACAAAGCGAGCTTATGTGCTTGATAAAGGAAAAATCTATGCGGAAGGGAATCCGAAGGAGTTGATAGAGCAAAAGATATTGGAAAAAGTGTTTTTGGGAAAGAGTTAGAGTGTGCTATAGTAAAGGTCATTAGAAAGCGCCAACTTGTGTGGCGTTTTCCTTTGTATACGGATCTGGTGTACAATAATTGCATTAACCTCACTGTTACTGCTATACATAAGAGCAAGAGCAGTCCAATTGCACGATATGTTTCGTATGTGTCGTGCTTCCAGATATGGCACCGGAGAAACCTATTATACGCCGGTGGTACCCAATAAAACGGCATCCTAAATGGGTGCCGTTTGTCGTAAGAGGTTATACACACCCAGAGGCTTGACTTTTCGATTGAATCTGATAACCTATGAATGACCTTAACAGTCAATTTTCCAGAGCTTGGGGGCCTCGCAAGAGGTCCCCTTTGCATTATGCAGTTGGCTTTGACTTATCTATACCCGGCAATGGCTTCATCTCCTTTTTGTAGCAGATGAATTCCTTGATCTTTTTGACATCGTAAATCTTGAGACCTTTGGCACACAGATCGCTTAACTCGCTGGCGACCTTACCGGAAGTTGCAAACAGCATTACATGCTTCTTATCCGTTAACAGCTGATTGGCTGGATCCTCAAAATCGCTATCTCCGCTCCATAGGATAAATGTTTCAATATTATTCTTTTCGAAATCGCGAAGCAGATCACGCCCTATTTCTACATCAAAATTTGACTTCAGATCCTCTATCTCTAAAATGCCTTGCTGATTCAATAGTCGAAGTTCGTTGTTCAGTGTCTCGATTGTCTCAACTTTGAGCTTTGCCAAAAAAGGTTTGCGGATAAAATTCTTCAGTAATTCAGGAGAGTTCGCCGGAATACTAGAAGCGTCAATAGATAGCTTTAGTATTTTGACAGGCTTGGTTCGTACGATGTAACCAAAATGCTTGGCATCCTCAATCAGCATTTTTGAATATGGATTCGTTTTCAAAGTCCCATGGTAAAACTTCACTTCGTTGATCGTATCGAAGGATTTTAGTAACTGCATCAAGCGTCTGAGATCGACATGCCAGCCAAGCTTTTTTGCCCACGGGCGGACATTCCCATAGTCAATGTAGATATTCGTCTTCTTGTCGAATACCTTTTCAAGACTTTGAATTTTTTCCGGATATATAGCAGCGAGCTCTTTTATCCTGTCGGTTGTGGGCTTGAACATATTGTAAATATTATCATATACACAATATAAATTCATCAACAAATAAGACGCTCTAAGCAGGAGGCGAGGATTTGACGAGGGTCTGGGGTCGGAGAGCCCAGTATTCGCGGTACCGAAATGTCCATTTTTTGATTACTCGTATAGTCACCTCGCAAGATCGTCCGGTATTCAGCACACAACTGAACCCGCCCAACTTTAAGTGTGATAAGCGTTTACTATTCCGCCACTCCTACTTAGAACGTCTTATGAAAGAACAATGGATCAATTACATGAACTTCCGGGCGTTTGCCAACATTTCATTCTTGTCGAAATTGAGATAGATCAATGCCGAATACGGACTCACATGTCCCAACATTTTTTTTGTTTGCATATTTTATGTTTATATAAGAAAATTACCCCATGATCCCAATAGGGAAATCACAGGATAATTCAGTTTTGTTTTTAACGACCTTTAATGTCGATGGGGAAGCTTACTTGCAGGCTTCCTAGTCCCGCAACACTCTAGGCGTCAGTATGTCGCACAATATATGTTTGAGCGGGATAGTTTGTGCGACATATTAATATATATAACAGAACAGATACAGACATGGACGCAGGCCCTATTTATTATCCAAAATGATTCGAGTCTTCCCTTCACAAAACTTTTTAAATTGGTTGAAGGTCATGAGCGATTGATATGGTCTAAGCTTGTTTACCTTCCTTTCGAGTATAGTCCGGATAGTTTCCTCGTTTATCTCCCTATTCATCATTAGGAATATCACCGGATACTTGAACTGATAATTGACACTATAGTTCCTAAGCTTGCTGTTTAGGCAACCCGTAAGACATCTTTTATCCTTGGGATAAAATACATCGACGGAGAAGTTCCCGCTCTTGTGATATATATAAAAATCAGTTCGATTTCTTTTGTCATCGGTAAAGAAAAACTCTCTATGGACAAATGGTTCACCATACAAACTCACCAGGTAAGTATAGACCTCCTTTTCTATAAGATGGGATCTTTCTCCGATCATTCTTGCCCGACCAGAGCTATATTCACCTTTGGTAAAATCCTCCGGCTGGCCTTTGAGGTTCAATTGTTTTCTTAAAGCCGGAAGACCCCCAAACATTCGCTGAATTTGTCTTGATGAAGGCAATTTGGCGTAGCGGTCAATTTCAACAGATGTTGGATAATGACCGTTCTCGGCATGGAATAATTCCAGACCATTTTTTATAGATTCTAGTGTCCACTTTGATTTATTCACCGCCCAATTTTCTCACAAATCAAAATGTCGCACAAGCTATTCAGTTTTCTGACCTCAAATTATCTATGATCGGCTCCCAGACATAAGGTACCAGGATCGAACTCCAGAGATAACCAAGCGGTCCCTTCAAGTAATCGCTCCAGATGTTGACCGAAAGATCTCTCAAGAAGCTCCAATTGTCCCGGAAGGTCTCGGAGGCGATGATCGAGCGGATATTGAGTCCAAGATAGGCGAAAATGACCAGGAGAACAAGGATGAGAACAAGCATCTTGACCAGTCCCCTGTTGGTTTGAATTTTTTTGGCAATCATATGGAATGTGTGTTGGAGAGGTCTGACCTCTCCATTATATTACAGATAAGACAATGGATTCAAATAGGCGCTCCAGTCGGCAACGGGGATCGTGGCGCCTTTGCAATTGGTACTGCTGGTAAATTTCTTTATCTGAACCCCTTCGGTGGCATAAACGCCGAAGTGCAGATGAGGGCCGGTTGAATAACCCGTATTGCCACTGTAGCCGATAAGTTCCCCTGTTGAAATGGACTGTCCGATCGAAACTGATTCGAGTGACAAATGGGCGTAAAGAGTCGAAAGTCCGTTCGGGTGCTTTATCATGATCCATTGGCCGTAGGAATAACAGCCGCGATAAAGGTCGGTGTTTCCCCTACCGATTACGGTTCCGGAAAGAGCCGCTTTGACCGGCGTGCCGATCGAAGCTCGGAAGTCGACGCCGGTATGTCCGCGGCCGTTATAGATCTGCGGATTGGCAGTGGCAAAACTGGTATTGCCGAAGTATTGGGTGACATGAATATTATCCAAAGGCCAGTTTAGGACTCCGGTACCGGTGTGCGGGATGCTAGAGGGATTGACCAATAAGTTCAATTGGGATTCGAAGGCGGTGATCTCATTTTGGAAAGCCGCTTCCTGGAGCTTTTTTTCGGCCAGTATTTTTTTGTAATTGGCTTCAGACTGGTTGGTTTCCTTGAGTAGGGCTGTCTGCTGTTTTGTCGTGGCTAAGACGATCGCTCTCTGGTCATTTAGCTCATTGTTCAACTTGACCAATTCGGCTTTGGCTTTCTCGCTGGCTTTTTGATTGACCTCGAGGTCGCTTTTATATTGTCGAAGCGAGGCGATCCTCTCATAAAGATTTTTCTGGACAGTCTCAAATTGCTCCAAAGAGTCGAATGTCTGCGAGACAGATTTGCCGGAAAGAATGATGCCCGGAATCGACTTATTGTCGAGTTCGTTTACGATAAGGAAGGTCTGCCGAATGATCCTCTGGTCGTCCGTAATGGATTCTTCCTGATTGACGATAGCTTTGCCGAGTTTACCGATCTCGTCGTTTTTGGCGGCTATCTTGTCCTGGGTCAGGGAAATATTGGCTTCAAGTTTCTTGCGGGTCAATTCCAGTGATTTGATTGTCGCCGTCAAAGAGACGGTCTGGGTACTTATCGCATCAAGCTGTTTTTGATAATCTTTGATTTCCTTTTCCAGTCTGGAGATGTCTTCGTTACGCCTGTCTATTTTGGCTTGAATTTCTTCGGCGGTTTGGGCTTGGAGGCCAGGGATTAGGGTGTAGGGATTAGGAATTAGGAAAAAAACTAATATAAAAGAAGTGATTAGAAATTGTCCTCTATGATTGCGTAATTTCCAGAAGATCATAGCTATATCTTACCAGAAACAGCCATGAAGAGTTGTTGTTATTATCTTAATTTATCTAAAGCACAATCAATCCTTCTTAGTGCTTCTTCCCTGCCCAAAATATATGCGGACACAAAGGGATCGGGCGATTTCTCCTGGCCGGTCAGAGCCACTCGCAAAGGCCAAAGAACATCACCACGACCTTCCTTTTCGGCATAGTCCCAAAGTGCATTTTTAATATTGGTCGAGGTAAAGTTACTTGATTCTATTGAGCTCAATTTCTCCTTGACATAAACCAGATGTTTGGTCGCCACTTCCCTGCTCGGATTCTTTTTCCAAGGAATCAGATCGACTGGAAAATCCGGCAGACTTCTAATAAAAGCCAGTTCCCCGCCCGTTTCGAGGAGAGGTCCGACCTCTCCCAACTTCACGATTTTTTCTTGAATTGTCGGAAGAATTCGGACGAATAAGGAACTTGCGGAATCAATCCATGTTGGCATGAAAGATTTAATCACTTCAGCAAATTTTTCGGATGATAACTTGATTATATATTGGCGGTTGTACCAATTGAGTTTCTCGATGTCGAATATCGCTCCGGCCTTCTGAACTTTTTCCAGATTAAACAGTTTTATGAGGTCGGCCAGTGTAAAAAGTTCTCGTTCATCTCCCGGATTCCAGCCAAGCATGGCCAGATAATTGACTACTGCTTCAGGCAAATATCCTTGCGAGCGATATTCCGTAATCGGCAAGGCTCCTTTCCGCTTGGAAAGTTTGGTGCGGTCGGGAGACATAAGAAGAGGGACATGGGCGTATTTCGGAACGGTATAACCAATGGCTTCATAGATGAGAATGTGTCTGGCTGTATTGGAAATATGATCTTCTCCCCTGACGATATGAGTCACTCCCATATCATTATCATCGACCACCACGGCCAGATGAAAAACTGGTTCATCGAGACCCCTGGCAATCACAAAGTCACCTTGTTCAGTCGTATCAGTTTCTATCTTGCCCCGGATAAGATCAACAAAACTGACTTTCTTATTTGGATTCTTGAACCTGATCACTTCGGTCCTCTCCCCTTCTTCTTTGGGCACCTCTTTGGAAATATAGGCAAAGCCCGTATCTATGAGCCTTTGGATGGCTGTGCGATGGATATTTGCTCGGTCCGACTGGCGATAGAAGGAGTCATATGACAGATTTAGCCACTTCAAGCTTTCAATAATGTTATCCTCGTATTCTTTTTTCGAGCGATTGCGGTCACTGTCCTCAATTCTAAGGATGAATTGGCCATTATTTTGTCTGGCGAAAATATATGAAAAAAGAGCCGTTCTATAATTACCAGCGTGTAGAAGACCGGTCGGACTGGGGGCAAAGCGGGTAATGATATTCATAGGGGCATTATAGCAGAAAATCGCCCTGAATTTATGAAGGGCGATTTTCTAATATCCAATAACTAAAAACTAATTCCTAACTATACTACCCTTTCAAGCCGGCTCCGACGGCAGAAGAAGCCTTGAAGATCTTCATGACAATATTGCCGTTGGCGTCCTTGAGGGCGATGTCAGCCGTAGCGTCGAACTTGCCGTCTCCATCGTCGGTATGAATCATGGCGTAATAAGTGCCACCGTCAATCATTGGTTGGGTCAAAGTAATCTTGCCAGGATTGATGCCTGTTTCGAAGAAAGCTGAACCTATAATCTTATCGGGTAGGCCGTTTTTGTCCGTATGAATAACAACCCAGCTCGGCTTGGTGACCTGAACCGAAGAGAGGTAAACGACATTGCCCGGGTACTGGTCGGACATGACTACGCGGTTCACGTCAGTCTGATTTTGGGTTGAAAGAGCGGGAGTTTGGTCAATTGTGGCCGGTTCCTCGCCTTTATTACCAAAGACGATAACTCCAATAACGATAATGGCAATGATAACGATGACCGTTACGACCCACTGCCAGGTTTTGATTCCGCCTTGAGGTTCCATATTTTTATTAATAGTTATATTTATAATTCGACTGTTTTACCTGGAAATTGTAGCACATTCGGTCAAAAAAGCCACTACTTTTCATGCTCCAGAGCCAAGTCAATGATGGTGTCGGCAATGACCGTGGCACTATCAAGTCTGGCGAAATTTCGAGCTTCTCCGCTCATCATCTCGGAAACGGCCGGTGTTTTGACAATTCTCTCAATTTCACTCAAGAGCACATGGGCGGTCAGGTTGTTCTCCTCAATAAGCGAAGCCGCACCTGTCCGGCTGTAGGCCAGGGCATTGTTGGTCTGGTCATGAGAAACCGTATTGGGTAAAGGGATGATAATTGAAGGACGGCCCCAGGCGGCAATCTCAAAAATAGTCGAGCCGGCTCGAGAGACAATAACCTTGGCCAGTCCGGCCGACATTCTCAAAGCCAGTTCGTCTAGATATTCAAAAGGGTGATAACGGTAAGAATATTGGTGGTTCTTCAAGACTTCGGCCGAGGTCGTTTTGATCTCATCAATATTGGTGCGGCCCGTTTGATGGATAACTTGGTAACCGTTCAAGAGTTCTGGTAAAACCGCCATAATGACATCGTTGATCATTTGCGATCCTTGGGAACCGCCCAAAATCAAAACGACTGGTGTTTGCGATTCCAAGTTTAGTAATTCTTCGGCACCATTGGTTGTCGGCTGGGCAATTTCCCGACGAATGGGGTTACCGGTATAAGCGATCCGGTCTAGGTGCTTGAAGTATTTAGCGGCTTCAGGATATGACAAAGCGATCCTCCGGGCGAACTTGCCCGCCCAAGCGTTGACTCGGCCGGGTTTGCTGTCGGATTCATGAATGACTACCGGAATATTGAGGATTCTGGCTGACAGCAAGGCTGGGAAACTGCCATAGCCACCCTTGCCAAAAACTACATCGGGATATATCAGGTACATCTTGATCAGGGCCTTGAAGCAACCAGCCAGAGTTTTGAACATATCTGTTACATTCAAGAATGAAAAATAACGCCTGATTTTGCCGGCTGGCACCCTGACGAACTCGATATTATTCTCTAATAATTTTTGGCTATTGTAAGGATCGGGTGCCATGTAGTAGAGCTTGGGAGTGACGGTTTTCCTGACCCGGCTTTGTTCGCGTACAGCCTCGGCCACGGCGATGATGGGATAAAAGTGACCACCTGTGCCTCCGCCGGTAAATAGGATTTTCATTGGTACATTTTACTATGAATTGGGGGAGATTTGAAGTCGGTTGGCAATTACTCGCATGTTCCTGGTAATTTGATACCCTTTAATTTACGTTTAAAAATCAAAATCCCGCAACCGTAATATGTTGCGGGATAGAAGGAAGAAGAAAGATCTCACCAGTCCTCATTTTCATTATCACAGATGATTGCGATAACTCCATGAGCACCTCTCTTCTTTTCAAAATCAAACCAATTTGCAATATTTTTTATTGCTTCTTTATTTATTCCTCGGAGCCAGACGAACCGGCCCTCCCTTGTTATCCGGCATCGCCATGCAATGGCCAGATCAGATACCGCCCAATTGTTTTCATAAAACGATTGTACCTGTGAAGGATTGTTCATTTTGTCCAATCTGTGCCTTTGTTCGAGATGCGCGAATTCAACCAGGATCTGGTTTATTGTTGCAACCTCTTCAGATGAGGTATTAGGAGTTCGTGCAAGCCTCCACATCAGTGCCAACCACCCTTTCAGCATATTCATAAGAACCTTTATTTTTAGTGTTCGAATAGATTCGTTCTTGTTTTAGCATACTATTTAATTAATTGTCAACCCCTCGCGTACTTTGAAACATTGGCCTTGTAGCAAAAAATAAACGACTAACAAATCTCTCTAGGAGATTATCTCATCTATTTTCTCCAGTAACTTTCTTTTTATCGTTTCCTCAAGCAAACCCATTTCGTGACCGACGAAGTGGTTGGCTCGACTGTCTTTTTCTTTGTAATATTTTTCCTCAAGCCAGCTCGATAGTACCATTCTGTGGATTCTCATTTTTAATCCGTCCATTATTTCCTCTTTTTTCATTGGGTATACAGACAGATATCCTTCACAGAAAGATTTTGAATCAGTCAGTGCTTGATCGAGTTTATAGCCGTCAGAAAAACAGGAATAAAGCAAGGAGCGAGCCAATTCATAAGCTCTCGGTCCAAATTCGGATTTTTCCCAGTCACAGACACCTATAATTTTTCTGCTATTTTTATCAAGCAATAAATTTTCCGGATGATAATCCCCGTGAATCAAAGTGTCATTTGGAAGCTCGCTCGATTTAACTTTTGGCGCGGTTAGCAGTTTGAAATCTATGTAATCAAGGAATTGTTCGTCCATACCATCCTGATTGCTATTGTTTATTATTTGATCCCTATGACCCTTTAGTTTTTCCAAAACAACTTCATCTGCTGGTCTTTTGAACTGTTTTAGACCGGGAACATCTGAAATATTGTCCCTTCCTGCCAAATGTATTTTGGCAAGCATTTCTCCCATGTTCTTGTAATCAAGAGCTAAATATTTGCCGTTTTTGTCTCCCTCGATAAAAGGATATAAAGAATAGACTTCTTTTTTGCTAACAATAGCAATATCTCCAGATTTTGTTTTGAGCATTGCCACAGCCGGAATACCTCTGGATTTCATCAGAGATTCAACTTCAAAAATTGTTTTCAGTTTGTCTTTGACTTTTTCCCTGACTGATTTGATGAAATATTTTCCGGTGCTGGTCTCTATAACGTAATTATCGTTTAAAACCCCTTGAGGAATTCTATTTACAGAAACATAATTTCCAATACAATATTCAGAGCAAATTTTTTGAATTTTATCTTCGGGTATCACATACCAAATATATCATAAAACCGCTAGCATCCGATGTTCATATATTTTTCATAAAGAAACCCGCAAGGTCATTGCGGGTTTGTGCTTCTAGCGATTAGTTAGCGAAATTACTGAAAACTCGCTCCTCTAATGAAAATTCGCTCCCCCATTTTGTTGTACCTAATAGTCCATCTGAAAAAATTCGACACACATGTTGTGTTTATATTTTCCTTGTGGAAAGATATCCGAATCGCCCCGTTGTCCATTACCAGACAGCGCCAGGATATGTCATTTATATCGTGGGTTTGACCCCAGAGAAAACCAGGAATTTTCCTCTGATCTTTTTTGTCAACCCACTGCAACACAATTTGTTCTCGCCATTTCGCTTTAATTTTTTCATGTCAGCGATTATTTCCTCAAAAACCACTGATTGTGCACGATTGAGAAGTGGCGGTTTCCACCACATGTACGGCCGAATAAACCGGTACACCCATGTATTTTTAATGTTCATCGTAACCTTTCTGACTTCAACTAATACTGTATATCAAGTATATAAAATTGTCAACCCCTCGCGTACTTTGAAACATTAGCCACTAT
The DNA here is from genome assembly GCA_964362725.1 of uncultured Candidatus Saccharibacteria bacterium. Lineage (GTDB taxonomy): Bacteria > Patescibacteriota > Minisyncoccia > Phycocordibacterales > PALSA-1337 > C7867-002. The sequence goes on along the minus strand of CAYIFO010000017.1, from coordinate 6,968 downwards.
CCCAGCTGTGGCTAGGCTGATCATAAGGGCAGTGCCGCCGTGGCTGACAAAAAGCAAAGGCAGGCCAGAGAGAGGGACGAGGCCGAGCATGGCGGCAATGTTCAGGAATGATTCGGTAATGATGAGAACAGCGATACCGATGACCATAAGGCCACCGAAGGTATCGGGCGCCCTGTTCCCTATCCGGAATAAACTGACCGCCAGGAGAAAATACAGCAAAAGCAAAAGAGAACCTCCGATAAAACCGAATTCCTCGGCCGCCACGGCAAAGATCGAATCATCGGTCGGTTGGGGCAGATAACCAAATTTTTGGATGCTCTGGCCGAAACCGCGACCGGTGATTTGGCCGGAACCGATGGCAATGAGCGATTGATTGATCTGGTAGCCGGAACCGGTTTCGTCTGCTCCCCTATTCAAGAAAGTTTGGACTCGATCCAGAGCATAAGGTCGGAAATATACTACGCCACCGACGACTACACCGAGCAAACAAAAAGCTACTAGGATATGACGAAGGGGTACGCCGGCCACAAAGATCATGATAAGGCCTGTCCCAGCGATAATGACCAAGGTATCCGTATCTCTCTGGACCAAAAGAAGTGCGCTAAGGATCGCCACCATAATGAGATATGGCAGAAGACCGGATCGGATACTCTGGATGCGGTCCTTGGCAAAATGAACCCAAGCGGCCAGATATATGATAAAAGCAATTTTCAATAATTCCGAGGGTTGGAAAGTCAGGGGGCCGACGTAGAGCCAGCGAGAAGCGCCGTTGTAATGGAAAGTCAGACTGGGAATGAAAAGCAGAAGATTTACGGCGATTGAGCCGATCAGGATGAAAAGGGCGAATTTGCGAAATTTGGAATAATGGATTTTTGAGATGAGAAAGAAAAGAATCAGACCCAAAACTAGACTTATAGCCTGCTTGGTCGCAACCATGCCAAAATTGGCTCCGTCTTGGGCTAGAAGGCCGAGAGAGGCCGAAAGGAAGATGATAAAACCAGCCAATGTCAGGATAGTGACCGTCACCAGAAAGAAAGGATCAATTTTGCGTGTGACACTGGGCATATTTATTAAAGATATTTCATTGTGTCTGTTCTGTGTTTTTGAATGCCTCGATCTCTTTTCTAACCTGCTCATATTCAGGCAAGTCTTGAATCTTCGATATGCCCAAGTGAGAAAGAAGAGCAATCGAGGTTTTGTAGAGAAAGCTTCGAGCATCGGCTGGATTCTCAATCCTTTCGACCAAGCCGCGGATGAGAAGATTTCTAAGAATAAACTGCGAATTGACCCCTCGAATGTAGTCGATGTCTGCTCGAGAAATGGGTCCTTGATAGAGTATTATTGACAAAGTTTCCAGACCAGCTTTACCCAAATCCCGAGCCAGTTCTTCCTTGGTAATTTTTTCTATCAGTTCGGAATGTTCCTTGGCTGTGCCAAGCATAACTTCATTATCGGTGTAGACCAAGGCCAGGCCTCGGCCAACAAGATCATGTTCCAGTTGTCGCAATTCTTTTCTCACAGTTTCCTCATCAACAGTCAGTATTGAAGCCAACTTTTTTATGGATAAGGGTTCAGCTTTCCAAAAGAGAATAGCTTCAAGTTTGGGGGAGAGATGTATGATGGGATTTGGATCCATTCAACCATTATACAATTGATAATGGTAAACAAGAAACACAGTATTAATACCTCGGCACTCCCACCTCCTTTGTCTCCATTTGAATATCCCCAAAAGCGGAATCCTGCGAGGCGTGAAGAATACCGGTTTTGACCATTTCGAGCATAGCCAGGAAGCTCACGATCACATTGACCCTATTGCCTCGATGTTCACCTGAAAATTCCTTAAAACTCAATCGCAAGGTCTTGGTTATTCGAGTGGTCAAAGTCCCAATCATTTCCTCCAGGCTGATAACTTTGCGAACCAGAGCTTTGGGCAAGGCTTCTTTCTTGGGTAGGCGCTTGATAAGGTCATTCAAGCATTCTAGAGCTTTGTTTATGTTAAATTCCGGATCAGGCATGAATATTATTTGTCGAGTTCTGGCCTGGGCAGGAGCAAAGATCATTTGCTGGCCAAATATGCTTGAAATATGAAGACTAGCTTCTTTGATCTTTTTGTAAATCTTCAGACGAGTTTCAAGGTCATGGATATTACCCTGCTCTTCTTCGCTCAAAGGCAGTTCCGGCAAGAGAGATTTGGATTTGATAAGGAGGAGGGTTGAGGCTATGAGTATGAAATGAGCCGAATCGGCAATGGGCAAATTGTCGAACCGACGGACATGCTCGATGAAATCATCGGTTACTTTGGCCAGCGAAATGTCATTGATAAAAAGCTTTCTCTTTTCGATCAGATCCAAAAGAAGGTCCAGTGGACCCTCGAATGTCTGGGTTTTGACGGTGAAGGGCATGAAAGATTCTGGACGATGCGACGAATAAATAGCCCATCAAATGACCCCGATTTTTTGTTTTACAGTAAACATTTTTTTTGAGGCAATTTCTTTGGCTTTCTCGCCACCTATTCTTAGGATTTGATGGACAGCATCAATGTTTTTGGTCAATTCATGGCGTTTCTCCCGAAGTGGCTTTATGAACATGTCAATGTCCTCAATCAAAGCCTCCTTGAGAACCTTATATTTGCCGAAATTTTCGTGATAAAAAAGCTCCAACTCCTTGAGATTTTTGAATAGCTTATGAATGGCGTAGACATTCTCGGGTAGACCGGCTCCGGAATCCGTCACGATGCTCATAACGATCTTCGTGATCTCATCCTTGGTCGAAAAAAGCGGGATGGTATTGTCGTAGCTTTTGGACATTTTGCGGCCATCGGTGCCGGGAATCGTGGCGACATTTTCCAAAATGAGATCTTCCGGCAATTTGAAAGTCTCACCGAAAATATGATTGAATTTTTCGGCAATATTCCTAGCATACTCGACATGTTGTTTTTGGTCCTGTCCGACGGGAACAACATCGGTATCGTAGAGGAGTATATCAGCCGCCATGAGAACGGGATAATTGAAGGTGCCGACATTGATCTCTTTGTTCTTGGTCTCGGCATCCTTGTAGGCGTGGGCGCGCATGAGATAAGGCATTGTCACGATGGTGTCAAAAATCCAGGCAAGCTCGGTATGCTCCAGGACATCTGATTGTTTGAAAATTATTGATTTGTTCGGGTCAAGGCCGATAGCTAGATAGTCAAGAGCCAGATCGAGAGTCAGTTGGCGAAGTTCTTCCCCGTTTTGTATCTGGTTGAGAGCGTGGTAGTTTGCGATAAACAAGCGACAGTCATAATCTCCGCTGTTCTCTAGATCCACAAACTGCTTCATTGCCCCGAAATAATTGCCGATATGCGGCCGTCCGGTTGGTTTGACTCCGGAGAGGAGGATTTTGATCATAGGTTAATGATAGCAGATGTGACATTCTTGCGAAAGCGGGAATGATAAGGAGTGCGGGAATAACAATGCAATTAAATCCCCTCTTTTTTCAGCTCCTCAACCGCCTTCCTGGCCTCTTTTGACAACTTTTTGGGCATAAGCATCTTGATCTTGACCAGTAAATCTCCCCTCCGGCCTCTTTGATCAGGCACCCCCTTTTCTCTTATACGAAGAACATCTCCGTTATTTGTCCCTTCGGGAACTTTGAGGATCAATTCCCCGTCCAAGGTTTTCAAAGTAATATCTGCTCCTACCAAAGCCTGGGTGAGTTTGACACTAAGATCTGTAGTCAAATTTTGCCCATCTTTGTGTATAAAGGGGTGGGCTTTGACATGAAGGCGGACATAAAGATCACCGCTCACACCGAAGGGCACAGCTTCACCCATTCCCGTAAGACGCATAGTCTGGCCATCTTCAATACCGGCTGGAATCTTCAAGCCGATTTCCTGCGGCCTCTCTTTGACACCGCTACCGTGACAGGTGCCACATTTGACGGATGGCACTTCTCCCATTCCATGACAGTTTTCGCAGACCCTGGTAGTGTTGAAAACTCCCAGGAATGATCGGCGCGATTCATTGACCCGGCCTTTGCCGCCGCAAACTTTGCACTTTTCAGAAATGGAACCTCTTTCACCACCGCTACCCTCGCAGGACAGGCATTTGGATGTCTTAGTTATGACTATGTCTTTTTCCATTCCAAAAATAGATTCTTCAAACGAAATATTGATGTCGACTGATATATCGGCACCTCTGGCCTCGGCCGCTCGTCGTGAGCTGGATTGTCTCCCGTTCCGGTTACCCCCGAAGAAATCACCTAATATGTCACCCAGATCAAATTCAAAACCCTGATTGTTGCCCTGGGTGAAACCAGAAAAATCAAAACCGGCGAAGTCTTGAGGATTGAAACCACCGAAGCCTCCGCCATTATTACCGTTGAATCCTGCTCCGCCCGGTCCGGCCGAACCATTGAATGGTGAGCCTGTCGAACCAAACATGTCGTATTGCTTGCGCTTGTTATCGTCTGACAAAACCGAATAGGCCTCACTGGCCTCTTTGAATTTCTGGGCCGAAGCGGGGTCATTTTTTGTCTTGTCGGGATGATGTTCGTGGGCCAGCTTGCGGAAAGCCTTCTTGACGTCATCCTTGGAGGCGTTTTTTTCGAGACCGAGAGTTTTGTAGTAGTCTTTCATGGTTGTTGACGTAAACGTTGTGCTATGTTAGCGTATTTTTTGCTTTTTTGCAAGGATTGCGTATTTTTTGTCTAAACATAATTTATTATACTTGGTCAGGAAATATATTTGTTATCAATATTGCCACAATGTTTTATGAGTATATAATGCTTGCCATGCAAAAAGATTTCGATACCTGGAATGAACATAAGAAATCAATCCATAATTGCGGATCAACGAAACCATATAATGAACGGGATATTTGGTGGTGTTCGCTCGGTGTCAATATTGGCTATGAAGAAGATGGAAACGGTGTGATCGGGGAGCGCCCGGTGCTCATTTTGAAGGGCTTTAGCGAACAGGTCTGTCTATCTATACCCCTATCAACAATCCTGAAGCGAAATCCCTACTATATATCAATTGGACCCATTGACGGAAAGGAAGCGGCCGTCATTATTTCTCAAGTTCGCATAATAGATACCAAGCGTTTAATAAACAGGGTTGGATCATTAAACCGAAAAAAGTTTAATGTAATAAGACAAGCCATCAAAGATTATCTCTGATGGCTTGTCTTTTTCTCCCTTCTTTTGAAGGGCATCTGCCTTGGTCCCATGACCCTGGCGTTTTGTACGGTGACTATACCATAACTGTTGCATTTTTTGCAACAGTTGCTTTTCTTATTATTTTCTTTAATTTCAGCTGTTTCTTTTTTGGAAACAGTTGAAATATCTGTTAATGGCTATCTTCCTCATGGCAATTATCTAGCCTTAAGCTTGCGGTCTACGTGTTGCATATAAGCATCAGCGGATTTGTAAATCTTATATTTACCACGAGCAATCTCCCACTCCGACTGAGCTACCTCAAATTCAAGCAAAACCCGGCTGGCTTTCTTTATAAAGCGTTCAAGTTCGGATATTTTTTTCTGAAAAACAAGCGTATTCATGTTGGGTCGATTATACTCCAATTAAGTAATTGACACAAGGTCTATTATAGTGTCATTTACGAATTTGCATTATGCATTTTTTGCACATTGCTTTTCTGATTAACTTCCGTATCAGTCCTAAGCGGAACACCGCCCTTTTTGCCGGTGTAAATAATGAGTTTACCGCTCTGATCAATGATTTTCGTATCTTTTTTGGACATTTGAGTATTATACCACGCGGGTCGAGAAGAAATTGACATAGTAAGGATTATTGTGGTAAGGTGTTCTTAGAGAGAGAGGTCAGACCTCGCCAAGAAAGCAAGGTAGAGGATGCTTTGCATCTGAATATTGAATTAAACAATTCTTATGTAATTTTATGAGAACAAGAAGAGCCTATGGAACTGCACATGTTGTATTTACATGTCTAACTATTTCAGGCATTCTGTCATGTTGGATACTGGTAATGCTAGGATTCAAGACAACAAATGAATATCAACTCCGCCATATGTGGGTTGGCTATGCTTTGACATTAGTTTCATGCCTTTCATTCGGAATTGCAGATTGGATGATTGGCAGATTCGTAGGTACAAAGAGAGGAAAGTAACCTAAGTAGAACCACAATGACCCTCGTTCGCTCTCCCGAACCATTAATGTTTCAGGAGAGCTACGAGGGCCCTTTTTTACCTACTCCTTTTCCTTGAACTCAGCATCTTTCACACCACTATCACTCTTTTGATTATTGGAGCTTTCTTGATTATTGGTGTTTGGAGCTTGGTTATTCTGTTCCGACTGCTTACCCTTCGAAGCTTCAGTGTACAAGGGACCGATTTTTTGAATTTCCGTAGACAACGCTTCACTGGCGCTTTTAATTCTGGCCAGATCGGGTGTCGCATTATCCTTAGCCGTCTTCAAATCGGCAATCTTGTCTTCGATGGCTTTTCTAAGATCAGCCGGCACTTTTTCACCAGCATCCTTAAGAGCTTTTTCAGAAGTGTAGATAAGTTGTTCGGCTATATTTTTGGCTTCAACAGCCTCATGCTTGGCCTTATCCTCGTTTTCATGTTTGGCGGCCTCTTGTTTCATACGTTCCACCTCCTCTTTTGAAAGGCCGGAAGTGGCTGTTATCTTGATGGAATTGGCTTTGCCAGTAGTTTTGTCCTTAGCGGTCACATTCAAGATACCATTGGCGTCAACATCAAAGGAAACCTCGACCTGGGGCATACCTCGCGGGGCCGGTGGTATTCCGTCCAGAATGAACCTTCCCAGAGACTTGTTATCGGCCGACATGGCTCTCTCACCTTGGCTAATATGGATCTCGACCGAGGTTTGATTGTCGGCGGCTGTCGAGAAGACCTGTGATCTCTGGGTCGGAACAGTCGTGTTCTTCTCGATAAGCTTGGTCGCTACTCCACCCAATGTTTCGATTCCAAGTGAAAGCGGGATAACATCAAG
>CAYIFO010000016.1:307-18792 GCA_964362725.1 uncultured Candidatus Saccharibacteria bacterium | reverse complement strand
CCCGACAGAGAGTTGACAGTTCGTTTTAATCTGATAGTATTAGTCTCATAAATGCCTTCGGGCCCGCCCTCGAAAGAGGGAGAAAAACAAAGCTAGCTATCAGAGAAGGTCTTTGATAGCTAGCTTTGTTTTTTCAAATTCAATCTGATCAATATATCCGATACGATTAATAAAACGCTTTGTGTCGATAGGACGCAAATGGGAAATCATTGCAACTACTGATTTTCCGTCTATGGTACCAACCGAAATATTATACCTGTTTCTTTTCGATGATGTTGATAGTGGCACAATCCAACACAGTTGCCTGCTAAAACCTTTCAATACCAAGACAGGTCGTTCGGCTTGCGCACCTTTACCATCTTCTTCAAATCCAATATTTATCCCTAGCGAACACCACCATACTTCCCTTTCATGATAAAAACAATTCATGCCTGAAATGTTCAGATGTTTCTTGAGTGAATTCCATGTATCAAAATCTTTAACCACGCGCATAATTATACCCCTGAGATTCTTTTACAGAAGTTCCACAAATTAATTATTTCTGCTGTAATTATAGGCGAATTACTGTCTGCCTCCGGGATGTGTTACATCCCGGTTGCAAAATATACATTACCAGTTAAGATAGACTAAGAAAGGAGCGGACAAAATGAAACGAAATTGTGGAGAATTAGTGATATTGATTATCGCATCAGCTATCATCTATATTGTTGTTAAGTACAACTATGAGTATGAGAAGGTAGCTATACATCAACAGGTTTTATTATTGCAGCAACATAAAAAATCCAATGTTGAATTTACAATTACAAATAATGTGGGGAGCAATTGGACTTCGGCAACTGTATTGCTACTAAATGGACAGTTACTAATAGTTGCCTACAATGACCAAACTAATCCAGTTGGCTCTTGGGTGTTAGAACCAAACAAGAGGAAAGATTTAAGATTGATAAGTTTGGGAAATAAGAGAAGTAAGAAGTAAAAGCCTTATCAATATAAGCGCATTCGGCAGAGTGCGCTTATATCTATTACCTATTTCCCCATCCTTTGACCGACCAAATTACTGACTATGACCGGACTCTCGCCCTTATGTTTCTTTTTTACCTCAAAAGTAAATTTATCGTCTTTGTAATCAACTATGATCCGACCGCCCTTGACTATTTCCTGACCGATAAGGAGGTTGGCCACAGGAGTCAGTATCTTATTTTGAATAAGTCTCTTTAGAGGACGAGCGCCGTACTGCGGGTTATAGCCTTCCTTGGAAAGATAGTCGTAAACCGCAGGCGAAAGCGTAAGCCCGATCTGTTTGTCAGATAAACGACCAGCCACTTGATTGACCTGGATCTCTACTATCTTTTTGATGGCTTCTGGGGAAAGAATATCAAAGATAATGATATCGTCGACGCGGTTCAGGAATTCGGGACGGAAATAGTCCTTGAGGGCGGAATTGATTTTATTCTTGGCCGAGGTGTAATTGTCGCGGTCGCGGTCATTGCCCTCGCTATTCTTGGCAAAACCGAGTTTTTCCATCTTTTCTATGTGCTCGGCCCCGATATTGGAAGTCATGATGATGACGGTATTGCGGAAATTGACCACTCGACCTTTGGAATCAGTCAGGCGACCGTTGTCGAGAACCTGAAGAAGAACATTGAAAACTTCCGGATGAGCCTTTTCTATTTCATCGAAGAGAATGACCGAATAGGGTCGATGTCGAACCGTTTCGGTCAAACCACCCGATTCGTCATAACCGACATAACCTGGCGGCGCGCCGATAAGTTTGGAGACCGAATGCTTCTCCATGAATTCGGACATATCGACCCTGATCAGGGCTTTTTCGTCGTTGAAGAGAAATTCCGCCAAAGTTTTTGTTAGTTCGGTCTTACCCACACCGGTCGGACCTAAAAATATAAATGAACCGATTGGTCTGTTTGGATCGGCTATACCAGCTCGCGAACGGCGGATTGTGTCGGCAATTTTGGTGACAGCTTCATTTTGACCTATAATCCTTTTTTCCAATTCCTGCTCCATGCGCGTCAATTTGACCGCCTCTGATTCCAGCATTCGAGAAACCGGAATACCCGTCCAGCGCGAAACCACGCCGGCAATATCTTCGGCATTGATCTCTTCCTTGAGAATTCGGCGCGAAGACTGGAGTTTCTTGAGCCTCTTATTCTTCTGCTCTAGTTCTTTTTCCAAAGCCGGCAGACGGCCGTAACGAATCTCGGCCGCTTTGGCTAGATCTGTCCTGGCTTCAGCGTTTTCACCCTCGATTCGCAGTGACTCAAGCTCTTTCTTTATCCTTTTGATATCACCAATGGTTTCCTTCTCGTTTTTCCATTTGAGATCCAGTTCCGAAGTGCTCTCTTTTAGGTCGGCTATCTCCTTTTCAATCGACACCATCCTGGATTTGGCAATCTTATCCGTTTCCTTTTTGAGAGCTTCGCGTTCTATCTCCAAACGCATGACCTTGCGCCTGGTTTCTTCGAGCTGGGGCGGCATATTTTCTAGGGAAATGCGCAGAGATGAAGCGGCTTCGTCGATAAGGTCGACGACTTTGTCGGGCAAAAAGCGGTCGCTTATATAACGGCTGGCTAGTGTCACAGCGGCCACGATGGCATCGTCGGTTATCCGGACGCCGTGAAAAAGTTCATATTTTTCTTTGAGACCACGCAAAATAGCTACGGCATCCTCAACGCTTGGTTCATTGACGAAAACCGGTTGGAAACGGCGGGTCAAGGCTGGGTCTTTTTCAATATATTTCTGATATTCCTTGAGGGTTGTAGCTCCTATTGCTCGCAATTCACCTCTGGACAAGGCTGGTTTGAGCATGTTGGAGGCGTCCATAGAACCCTCCGAGGCACCGGCACCGACGATCGTGTGGATCTCGTCAATGAAAAGAATGATCTTACCGTCGGCCCTCTCGACTTCCTTCAAAATATTCTTGAGCCTTTCCTCGAATTCACCGCGATACTTGGTGCCGGCTATTAACGAGCCGAGATCAAGCGAAACCAATTCCTTATCCTTCAGAGACTCGGGAATATCACCTTGGGACATACGCAGGGCCAAACCTTCGACAATGGCCGTCTTGCCCACACCGGCTTCACCGATGAGAATAGGGTTATTCTTGGTTCGGCGGGAAAGAATTTGAATAATGCGCATTATTTCGGCATCGCGACCAATGACTGGATCAAGTTTGTTTTCATGGGCCAGCTTGGTCAGGGAACGGGCGAATTTGTAAAGAGTCCGGAATTTTTTCGGCTCGCCTTCTTTGGCCGGCGGATTCAATTTTAATTCGGTTATTATTTTCGAAACGGTCTCGCGCTCGATCTTGAACCGGCCCAAAATATCCTTGGCCGGACAGGGCACATCGAATATGGAAAGGAAAAGATGCTCGGTCGAGATGAACTCATCTTTGAGCATAGCCGACACTTTGACGGAATTGTCCAAGATCTGGGCTAGATCTGGCGTCAGATATATCTGGTATGAGGGAGACAAAACATTCGAGCCTTCTGGGGCTTCGATGTGCTCCAAAACAACATCGGTCAGCATCGGCGTATCAACATCCATCTTGTCTAGAATAGAGGCGACCATGCTCTCTTCCTGGAGAATCAGGGCACAAAGCAAATGAACGGGATTGACATGGTTTTGTCCCCTTTCTATGGCTAGTTCATGGGCCCTCCGCAGGGCTTCTCTAGCCTTGGTGGTCAGTTTATTCAGTGGTGGCATGTCATTATCTTAATACAGAAAGGTAGTGGTAGTCAATGATTAACCGAAACAACCCCCACACCCTTTTTCGCCCCTCCGACTTTGCTTCCAACGTACCGGCATTTTCACAAAGGACTCGCTCCAAGGATTCACTCGTCTTTTGGAAAATGCAACGGTACATTGGTCGCAAATTATCGTCGGGGCTCAAAAGGGTGTGGGAGTTGTTTCTTATTTCAAAAATGGTATGGTCGAAATAATATTATCTCGCTCGCGTTTCAGTGATTCAATATCCAAATCACGCTCTTTTGTATAATATTCAGTGTTTCCCATAATTTCATCTTGTATTTCATGAATTAGTCCTATGTGTCCAGGATGGCGCGCATCGCGTATTATTTGATTAAAATTGTTTGAAATCTTATCAATTTCCTTATCGATATTAAGTATCCGCAGATATTTTTTAACAACATAGAAGATACCTACCAGAGCAGCTAATTTAATCAGAAAATCCATAGCTAAATTTATATTATTCAAAAATAGTGGTATTTTATTTATTATATTATCTATAATATCCAGCCATTTCATATCCTTTTCTAATCTACTTTCTCCATCCCCACCTTCCCTGTCCTCCTGTCCTTGACCTCAACCGAACCCTCTTTCAAAGTCTTTTCGCTAACAACATACCTTTTGGTAATACCTATGAGATCCGAGTCGGAAAATTTCTCGCCGGCACTGGCTTCACGATCATCGTAGAGAACTTCGACACCTTCTTCAGTTAGTTTTTTATACAAATCATCAGCGGTCTTTTTTACTTTTCCTTCGGAATCAAATAATGCAACAAGGTGAACAGCAAAGGGCGACACGGATTCGGGCCAGACTAACCCTTTTTCATCCGACCAGATCTCGGCTATAGCACCCATGGTTCGTGCCGGTCCGATACCATAACAGCCCATAAAAACAGACTTCGATTCGCCTTTCTCATCTTTAAATTTGAGGCCGAGCGCATCCGAAAACTTGGTGCCCAAGCTGAAAATATTCCCTACTTCGACGGCTTTCTTTTCAACGATGTCCGACATCGGTATTCCTAAGTCTTTTAGCACTTCATCATTCATTACCTCTTTATTAACCGCAATCCGCTTGTCTTGACTAACATAAATAGTATCTTCTCCAGCTTCGGTCAGCGTTTGGAATTCGTGCGAAAATTTGGAAAAAGAACCGCCACTGGCAAATGTGACATATGTTTCATTACCTAAGCCGACCCGGTCAAAAATCTTCACATAGGCCTTTTTGGCTTTTTCGTAAAATTCAAGGTGAGACTTTTCATCGACATTGAAAGAGTAGAGATCCTTCATAAGAAATTCACGACCACGCATCAAACCGGACTTGGCCCGCTCCTCATTCCGAAACTTAGTCTGGAATTGGTAAACAGATATTGGTAGATCTTTGTACGAGCGAATATGATCTTTCATGAGACTGGTCAAAGGCTCTTCGTGAGTAAAAGCCAGACCGGTTTCATTACCATTCTTGAACTTGGTCTTGAACCAGTTGTCTACAACCTTATCATCCCATCGCCCGCTGGCTTCCCAGTTTTGCTTGTCCTGCAGAGCCGAAAGATGGATCTCTTGGCCACCAATAGCATTCATTTCTTCGCGAATAATTCCGATTATTTTATTGAGAGTTCTTAAACCCAAAGGCAGGAATGAGTATACTCCAGCCATTTCCTTATTTATGAAACCGGCTTTAATGAGAAGCTGAGCATTCTTCGAAACCTCATCCTTGGGAGCCTCACGGCGAGTTTTGGTGAATAGTTGGGATTGCTTCATGGAGGTAATAATACAAGAAATCGCTATTGTTGTCATTCCCGCGAAGGCGGGAATGACACAAAAATACTCTACTTTATAAGCTTCACCACATCTTTATAAGTAACCACGACCATGAGAATCATGAGTAGAATAAAACCGACCGTATTGACGGCGTTGAAGTATTTCGGCTTGATCCGGCGACGAATAATGCCTTCGATAAGAACAAACAAGACTCGACCACCATCGAGAGCTGGAAAAGGAAGTAGGTTGATGATGCCCAGGTTGATGGAGATCAAAGCCGTAATCATAAGAAGATAGGTTAGGCCCATATCGGCGGCATCGCCGACTATTCCGGCAATACCGATCGGTCCGGCCACATCGGCAAAATTGGCCGTGCCTTTGAAAATATTGGCAAAAAAGTCAGAGAGACCAAGTGTCGTTTCTTTCATCATAAACAGAGTGTAATACCCTCCTTCGTAAATGGATTCAAAAAAAGAAAGTTTCATGTCCACGACTTTATTCATGGCAATGCCAATGGCGTATTTGTCCTCGACTATTCCTGACACGGGAACAATGGATGTTTCTATTTCCAAGGCTCCCTTCCGGTCATAGCGCAATTTGATATCTTTTCCTTGGCTTGAATTTATGGAATTTTGAATAGCTTCAACGGTCGGCGTCACTCGACTATCAATGGTTTTGATAACATCACCAACTTTCAGACCGGCCAGATCAGCCGGCGAGCCGACATTCACATAAGTAATTATGATCCTTTCATTTTTGAATTGATCGGCATGTTTCTCGAATCCGTCCGGTGTGGCCGTTATGCCGGTCATAAAGACCAGTGAATAGAGGAGCCAGGCAAAAAGAAAATTGAAAAAAACACCGGCCACCAAGACTGAAACCTGCTGAAAGCGGTTTTTATTGACAAAACTTCGATCTTTATCAGCTCCACTGATCGAATCCTCATCGGGATTTTCGCCATAAATCTTCACATATCCACCAAATGGTATGAGATTGAGGCCGTATTTTGTCTCTCCTTTACCCCAAGAAATGAGGCGTGGACCAAAACCTATTTTGAATTCATCTACTCTGATACCATTCCACCGTGCCAAAATAAAATGACCGAGCTCGTGGACGAAGATCAGGATGGCGAGAACGATGAGGAAGATAATGGCGGTCATAAGGGTTGCGTGTGATAAATAATCAAGATCCAAACATCAATAACCAAAAAATAATCAATAATCAAATATAAATTGGTTGGTGTTTGGTTATTTCTTGGTGCTTGGATCTTGATTATTGATTATTTGTCATGAAAGAACCTCCTTCTCTTTTTTCGAATAAAGTTCTTCCAACTTCTTACCGGCCTCATCAACAATCTTCTGTGTTTCATTTTTGAGTCGGAATATCTCATCTTTACCGTAACCGCCCCCTTTTTCTTTTTCTTGCAAATCTTTGATGATTACATCCCGATGACCGCGAACCTTTTTTTTGGCTTCCTCGAGCTTATCCTTGGCCATCTTGGCAAACTCTTTGCGGCGGTCGGAAGTCAGCTCGGGAAAATTGATCCGCAGACCCTGATCATCGACAACAACGGACAAACCGAGGTTGGCGACGGTAATGGCCTTTTCAATATCCTTGGACTGGCCTTTGTCCCAAGGAGAAATGCGCAGGGTGCGAGCGCCTTCGATGGTTACGCTGGCCAATTCTTTGATGGACATAGGCGCGCCATAAATCTCCACCTTGACCCCATCCAAGATCTGGGGCGAAGCTTGGCCAGTCCGGATACTAGAAAACTCTTTCTTGAGCCATTCCTCGGTGCTAGTTAATTGTTTTTTGAGAGGATTGAAGTCGTAGGACATATAGTTTGATTAAAGTTGCTTAGAAACAGAGTATAACATATTTACTCGGCAAGATTTTTTTTATGAAACAGATAATAATATTTAAACAGCAGGTAGAGACAAATAAGAGTTACTACAAGTACACTTATTAAAAAAATATTGCTTGTGTTATTTATGAAAGCAACAATTAAGAATAAATCGATTAGGATTACACCGAGCGATAGAATAATCGGAAGCCATAAGGATCCTCTTGCGCCATTCTTCTTAGCGACCATTGAGAATAAGGTAACCAATATCGCAATAACTGTGTTAGGTAAATAATATGGAAGTAGTCCAGTCTCATTTGAGATTGACCACATCGCTACATATGTTACGGAACAAAATAATAACAGGTTGAAAGCGCTTATTCCAATCAAAATAGCAAACGAAAGAAATGAGTTTTTCATATGATTTAAATTATACCAAATTTCAGACATTCAGCGCTACATACTCCAAAAGCATTTTAAACGAAGGCGATCGGTCGCCGGCGTATTTCCGGGCTAGATTAAGGGCTTCAAGAATCGGTTTCCCTTTTTGAACCCCATCTCTCTCATAAATAAAGTGTTCGAGATTGTCTAAAAAATCAATTGCCTCTTGCTTGACCTTTTTTTCTTTAGAAATGTCATCAATCAGGTTTTTTATTATTTCCATTCTTTTGGAGACTGACGCCTTGGTAAATTCTGAAATTATTTTTGTGCTTTCAACTTCATCATGGCGAACTAAATTCCTATCATCTTTTATTTCCAATAATGATAAACGGGATTTAACCGTAGGCAGGAGAAGATGAGCCGAAGGGATAATGATAAAGAAATGAGCGTAATCAGCCGGTTCTTCCAAGAGTTTCAGTAAAGCATTTTGAGCTTCAACCGTGATTCCATTCATGGTAACAATAAAGATCTTTTTTCCTTCAGCGCTTACGGGCTTTTTTTCATGCTCCGATTTTAATATTCTGGCATCGTCAATAGTGAAATTCTGATAACATTTATCAATAAAATCAGTGTTTCCTTTGACTTGAATCCTCTGCTCGCGTTCAAGGTTTGAAATCAATAATTCTCTCATCGAATTACCGCCGACAATAAGATAGGCGTGGTGGGAGAGATTGTGAAATTCAAAGAAGGAATTATTCATGGATGAATTATAGCAGAAGCAAGAACTGGAGAAGTTGAACCTGTCCAACATAGTCTTGTTTCAAAAAAAGACGCCGTAAGGCGTCCTTATTAGGCTCGATCATTACCAGGTACGAAAATATGTCTGGCATGTGTCACATTTCTTAAGAGCCCGCATCCCAGAATCCGTTTCAACTCCAGGTTGAGTGACAAGTCTGCCAGGGCAATAACTTGCGCCGCAATATCGTTGATACGGTGATACCTCGCGCAAATCCCAGAAGTGAATTATTGGCTTCGGCGGCGCTGTCGGTTTGGCTGGTTGTGGAAACCAAAAACCAACTTCACCGTTAAACACCGTCCCGTAAGTTGTTTGATACCCAATACCAAGACCCCTCCGATCAACCAGTTTTCTTATACGACAAACGGTCTCTTGCATAGATTTTTGCCTTTCAAAACATTGTTACCGTAACTCCAATTTTAAATTACTCCAGGTTGCATAAAAAAGCAATACATTATGTTGCTTGGGGTTACATCTTTTACTATCGACTACCTCTTCGAAATCATCGCCTTTTTGTAGACATCAAGATGCGCCAGGGCGATACCGGTTCCCTTGACCACGCAAAGCAGAGGTTCTTCGGCCAATTGGGCCTTGACGCCTGTCCGACGGAAAACCAATTCCGGCAAATTGCGCAGAAGCGAGGAACCGCCAGTCATGGTTATACCCTGGTCGATAATATCAGCAGCCAATTCCGGAGGCGTTTCCTGCAAGACATCACGCATGGCTTTGATCATTTCGCGAAGTGGCGCAGCGATGGCTTTGACTATTTCATTGGTTTTGATTTCCGTCGAGCGGGGCAGGCCCGATATATAATCCCGTCCCTTGACTATCATGGACAGTTCCTGATCCAGTGGCACGGCCGAACCGATGTTTATCTTGATTATTTCGGCCATATGATCGCCGATAGCCAGATTGAAAGTCTTTTTTATGTAATCGGTGATCGAAGCATCTATTTTACTTCCGGCGCATTTGACCGAAGTCGAACTCACGATACCACCCAAGGAAATGACCGCCACATCAGTCGTCCCTCCGCCAATATCAACGACCATATGTCCTCGCGCTTCATGAATGGGAATGCCGGCCCCAATGGCCGCCAAGATCGGCTCTTTGACAACATAGGCATTCTTGGCTCCAGCCCGGACTGAAGCCTCGATAACCGCTCTTCTTTCGGTCGAAGTGATACCGGCCGGCACGGAAACCAGAACATCGGGCTTGAAGAGAGCGAAATTACCCAAAGCCTTATCTATGAAATAACGAAGCATGGCTTCCGTCACCCGATAATCGGCGATGACTCCATCGCGCAGGGGCTGATAGGCAATAATATCATCCGGTGTCCGGCCGATCATTTCCTTGGCTTCATTGCCGACGGCCAGAATTTTCCTGGTTGATTCCGAAACAGCCACGACCGACGGTTCATTCATGACAATGCCCTTACCCGGCACGAAAACCAAAGTATTGGCCGTACCCAAATCGATTCCCAATTTCGGAGAAAAAAAGCCCATGGGTCGAATGTTAACATAAGCGGGTTTTTTTGCTAGGGTTACCCTAGTACCAAAAATTCTAAAAACGCTTGATATTAGTCACATTTCACTGCTAGGGTAACCCTCGCAGAATATAAAAGACCGCTTCGATAAGGCGGTCTTTCAAAGAATGGGTCGTATATAATTATGTGCCTATTCTCGCTCTTGTTTCTTTGCAGGCAAGCCGTATCTTCGCCAAGTTTTTCTGGGCATCAAACATGCCCACATGATTTTCGCCGACTCCTGACAATTTCCCGACTTTATTCAGGAATGCTTCCAGTATTTCAGTTCGCTTCATGTTATTTATCGTAAATTTCCCAAGTTGTGTGAGCATCGCTGGAGTATCCATAATTCCTTTCCGGATCATTTGATCCAAATTCTTTTTTTAGACTAGCACTTAACCAATAGTTTGCAATGTGTTGGGGATGTCTTCCCCCACCTACCCCGATGTGCAACATCGGGAAATATTCGCCCCAATATCCCGCAATCTTCCCTCCAGATTTTCGTAGCCTCGATCGATAAGATGAATATTATTTATGATAAATTTACCTTTTCCTACCAAAGCGGCCAGAACAATAGCGAAACCAGCCCGGATATCGTAAGCGAATAATTCTTCATCGTCAGACAAAGCTTTCAAAGGAGTAGGACCTTTTATCAATATTTCCATTGGATTCATAACGGTTACATCAGCCCCCATTCTTTTCAGGTCATCAACGTATTTGAGCCGTCCCTCAAAGATTGTTTCGATAACCGTGCTTTGACCAGAAGCCTGGGTCAGAAAGATAGCCATTGGAACCTGGAGATCGGTTGGAAAACCAGGATATTCATGAGTCTGAATGTTTACTGCCTTGTACGAATTGTTTAATTTATTCTCAACAGTAATACTCCTCTCACTCGTCGAAATATTTACACCCGACTCTCTAAGGATGTTTATGACTGTATCCAAATGATCCGGACGACAATTTTCAATAAGCAATTTTTCGGCACAGAGAGCACCCAAGACGAGAAAGCTTCCCGCTTCAATACGGTCGGGAATCGCCTCATATGAAACTTTTGGCTTCAATAATCGGCCATTGGTGCCAACAATAGTGATGATCGGTGTGCCGACTCCCGTGATATTGGCTCCGCAGGCATTGAGCCATTCGGCAACATTGACTATTTCCGGCTCCATAGCGCAATTTTCCAGAATAGTCGTGCCCTTGGACAAAACTGCCGACATCATAAGAGTTTCCGTGCCACCGACTGATACCCGATTGAAGGCAATCGTGGTCGAAGTCAAACCATCTTTTTTGGCCACAATCGAGTATATATCGTCATCAATAGAAATCTTTGCGCCCATTTTTTTGTAGCCTTCAATAAAAAGGTCTATGGGTCGAGCACCGATCACGCAACCACCGGGAGCTGGAAACGAAACTTTGCCCAATCTGGCCAATATCGGTCCAGTTAGAACGACTGATGCCCGCATTGTCCTTCCAAGATCTGGGTCAATATCTGTCTTAGAAAGTTCGCTTGCATCAATCTTCATTGTCTTATTCGATTCATTCCAGTCAATTTTGGCACCGAGATCAGTCAAAATACGAACCATGGTTTCGATATCGTTCGTTCTGGGAATATTACTGAGAGTTACCGATCCGTCAAAAAGAACACTAGAGGCCATAGCCTTTAGGGCCGAATTTTTGGCACCATTAACGAAAACTCGACCCTTAAGGGTTTTTTTGCCCGCCAAACCATCAATGACAAACAATTCTTTCTTTTTAGTATTCATAGCAGGCGTATTGTAATATTTTTTGAGGTATTAAACAAATTGGTGTATAACTATGCCATGAACCTGATCCGTGTCATTCCCCTGGTCCGATCCAAAATCGCTCCCGAATTGACCTATTTTACCGCTTCGGAGATCCCGGTTGGAGCGATCGTCAGCGTTCCCCTGCGCTCCAAAAAAATCGACGCTATAGTCTGCGACTGCCGCCCGGCCCTCGATCTTAAGAGCGAGATACGAAAGGCGCCCTTTGAAATCCGGAAACTAGGTGAGATCAAATCAACTCTTTTTTTCCCCCAGTCTTTTATCGAGACCAGCAAAATCTTGGCTGACTATTATGCGACCACCACTGGAGCGGTTATTGAAAGCTTGGTCAATGATTCCATACTGGCCAATATCGGAATGATTGATCCTCCCTTGCCTAGCCAGTCGGCTCTCGGTCTTTCGATCAAAAAGAAGGATTGGAGACCGAGTGTGGCCGTCCAGGGTGATGAAAGTGATAGGGCGAGTTTCTGGCGCAGTCTTATCCGTCAGGAATTTGCCAGAAAGAAATCCATGGTTATATACGCCCCGACTATCGAAGATTGCGATCAGCTTTTTCAAAACCTAGAAAAAGGCATAGAGGGGTATATTTTTTCCTTGAATGGAAGCCTTAACGAAAAAAAAGTGGCCACAATCTGGAATAGAATTGCCGAAATCGAACATCCGATTGTCGTCATCGCCACACCTTCTTTTTCTGTTTTGCCGAGATCCGACATCGAGACAGTCGGTCTTGAACGGGAAAACGGTCGCGGCTGGATTGGACAAAAATCTCCTCATTTGGATTTTCGCCAGGCCTTGGAATTGATCGCCAAACAAAAAGGTCAGACAGTCATCCTGGCTGACGGTTTACTTCGAACCGAGACTCTTTTTCGGGTTAGCCGGGGCGAGATCGAACAAGGTTCTCCTTTCAAATGGCGCTCGATTTCCGGAGCGACCGACCTCCTCATCGATCTCAAAAGAAATCCTTCGTCGGTCTCGCCGGCGAAAACCGGCGAAATTGAAGCCGAAGCGACGAAAAAAACATTTACGGTGTTCAGTCCGGAACTGGAGAAGCTCATCCGCGACAACAGGACCGATAGCACCCATCTTTTTCTTCTGACGACCAGGCGCGGACATTCACCGATCACGGTCTGTGGCGATTGTCAGACGATCGTCACCTGCGAACATTGTTCGGCCCCGGTTGTTCTCCATCTTTCCGGTCAAACCGGCAGAAATTTCTTCATGTGTCATCATTGTGGCGAGAGAAGAAGTGCCAACGAAAACTGCCGCAAATGCGACAGTTGGAAACTGGTACCCTTGGGAATTGGTCTCGACCGGGTTACCGAGGAACTGCGGGAAAAGTTTCCTGGTTTTGATTTCTTCAAAATCGACTCGGATGAGACGAAAAACGAAAAACGGATCAAAGAGGTTTTGCGTAAGTTCAGGGAGAAGCCTGGCAGTATCCTGCTGGGCACGGAAATGGCCCTCAATTATCTTAATGAAAAAATCCACCACACAGCCGTTGTCTCCCTTGATTCCCTTTTGGCCCTCCCCGATTTTCGAATTCAAGAAAAGATAATGTATCTTCTGGTCCGCCTGCGTTCGCTCTCGGAAAAGACGATCCTGGTCCAAAGCCGACGAGCCGACGAAAAAATCTTCGAATACGGGCTCAAGGGCAATCTAAGCGACTTTCATAAGATGACTCTTGACGAAAGACGAAGATTTTCCTACCCGCCTTTTTCTGTTCTTGTCAAAATCACGATCGAAGGCGAAAAAGATAAGATCGCCACAATGCTGGATAGCTTGGGCAAGGACATTGAACCCAGGGAAATGGATGTTTTTCCGGCTTTCACTTCGACCGTTCGGGGCAAGTCGATTATTCACGGCCTCGTCAAAATTCCCTCACATGGATGGCCGGATGCGGAATTGGTAAAAAAATTGCGCTCTTTGTCGCCAGAATTTACCGTCAGAATCAATCCGGAAAGTTTGTTGTAAATGCATTTCTCTGTTATAGTTTTGCCATGACCGACATTGTTCAAAAAAAACATCCCGTCCTGCGCAAAACCGCCCAAGACATACCGGAAAAGGACATTGCCTCTCCAGAAATCCGGGAAATAATCAAAAAGATGTCCGAGGTTCTCTCCGGACAACGCGACGGCATCGCCATCGCCGCGCCACAGATCAGTCAAAATCTACGGATCTTCGTGGTCTCCGGCAAATTGTTGAAGCAGGCCGATAAGTCATACCGGGGCGACAGTTCAAACTTGGTTTTCATCAATCCGGAAATCCTCAAGTTTTCCAAGGAAAAAAAGGCGGTTGAGGAAGGTTGCCTTTCGGTTCGCTGGCTTTACGGCAAAGTCAAAAGATCAGTCAGGGTCACTCTCAAGGCCTTGAATGAAAAAGGCGAGAAGATTGAACGAGGCGCCTCTGGTTTGCTGGCCCAGATTTTCCAGCATGAAGTCGACCATTTGAACGGCATTCTATTCATCGATAAGGCCGAGGATACCTGGGAAATGTCACCGGAGGAAATCGAGGAAATGAAGAAAGTCAACGGCTAATGCGCTTGATAGAGTCAAGTTGGTCCAAAATACATGATGATTTCCAATATCGATATACCGAACAATAAAGTCTCAATCAATGAAAACAAAATCAATTTTGCTTTTTTTGGTTCTTCCCGTGTCTCAATTGTCGTTCTAGATGAGCTTAAAAAAAATAATCTTATTCCGACACTGATCATTGCCGGACCTGATAAACCGAAAGGAAGAGGTCAGGAAATGAGTCAGAACATGGTCAAGGAATGGGCGATCATAAACAATATACCAGTTGAAAGTCCTTTTAAGTTCGATACAGCCTTAGCTGCGATACTTAAAGCCTTGAAATGCGATTTTTTCCTGGTGGCTTCATACGGAAAAATCATTCCGAGGGACATTATAAATATACCAACCAAAGGCTCTCTGAATATCCACCCTTCTCTTTTACCCCAATATCGCGGACCCTCACCTATCCTTACGGCTATTCTTGACGACACAAAACAAACTGGAGTTTCCATCATCAAAATGGACGAGGAGATGGATCATGGACCGGTTCTGGCAACGAAGAAGGTCAGAGTGGACGAATGGCCAACTTATGAGAAATTCGAAGAGATGATGGCTACGGAAGGCTCTCGCTTGTTTATAGAGATATTGCCTGACTGGCTGGCCGGAAATATCAAAGAGACTATTCAGGATCATTCGCAGGCGACTTTTACTCGCAAAGTAACAAAAGAGGATGGTCTTATAGATCTCAAAGGCGATCCTTATACAAATTTCAGAAAAATCCAGGCTTACCATGAATGGCCACAAGCTTACTTCTTCATGGAACATCGCGGGCGACAAATTCGGGTCAAGATCACTGAAGCGGTTTTCGAAAATAACAGCCTAGTTATAAAAAAAGTTATACCCGAGGGTGGGAAGGAAATAGCCTTTGAGGATTTCAAAAGAGGTTACAATTTTGCTTAGAATTGTTCTTTCAAAGTCTGGGTAATATTCGAGAGATGATTGTCTCTGCCCGTGAATGACATTGTTAAACACTCTTACCCCACGGCCACAAACCCCTAATCATGTCTTTGACTCTAGCCCCACTTCTCCGTATGAGAGAGACTTTCTTGCCTTTGCCAGATCGCAACTCGGCCAAGACCTCGTCACGAACAGCATCGATAGCGGTATAGAGATCGTCTTTCTCGGCATTGGCGTAGATATTCTTGCCTGTTCCTACAATATGAATCTCGGCCTTGAAGATGTCTCCCTTTTGATGATGACTGGTTGTTCGACCAAGTTCGATATCGCACTGGACAGTCTGGTCACCCGCTAGCAACAAAGCGATCTTTTCTAGGCGCTTGTTTGTGTAATCGGAAATAGACGGAGTCAGAGTAATATTGGTCGTTTTGATGTTTGTATTCATTTGTTTATTTTTTAGGCGACAATATTAAAAATCTAAACATCTTCATCTGACTTTATTTTATCACACGACCACACTCTTGTCCGTTGTTGTAACTGTAACCCCTTCACCCTTTTTCGCCCCTACGGATCTCTGTTCCCAATGTACCGGCATTTTCACAAAGGATTCGCTCCAAGGATTCACTCATCCTTTGGAAAATGCAGCGGTACGTTGGTCACAGAATGTCCTCGGGACTTAAAAGAGTATCAGGGGTTACTATTAATTTCCATCGACAGAAAAGAGCTTGCTTGGCGACTGATGGCCGTTTATAAGACGAGCAAGGGCTCCGGGATAGAGGTTTTTTATAATCTCAATAACCCGCCCGTTGGCCAGATTATTTTGAGCCGGCTCCCTGACCCGCACTTCCAAATGATCCTCGTTTAGCCTTTTGACCTCTTCTTTTCTTTGACCGGCGTATGTTTTGACATGAATATACATATTTTGATTTCAATCGAGGAATGTGATACATTTTCTCATGTTAGTTCCTTAAAAGAAACATATTCCGGAGTAGCTCAGCGGTAGAGCGATCGCCTGTAAATAACTTCGCTGGTATAATTCAGTTATGTCAGACCGAAGAAAATACGCCGACCGGCGTGTAGCGCTAATCAAAGCCGTCGCAAAAAGACGGAAAAAGGTTAAGGCTATGGCAATAGAATACAAAGGAGGTAAATGTCAGTCGTGTGGATATTACAGATACCAAGGTGCCTTAGAACTTCATCACCTGAATAAAGACGAAAAAGAATTTGGAATTGGTGATAAGGGTTACACAAGATCTTGGCAGAAAGTAAAACTTGAACTTGATAAATGTATTCTGCTTTGCGCAAATTGTCACAGAGAAATTAGTGCCGGCGTACAGCAGCTTCCGGGCAAAAGCCCGGTCGAAAACGAGGTGAATTCGGGGAAATCCTCAATCTAAATGTTGGAGGACAATCCCGAGCCGAACTCTGACAAAAATGTCGGAGAAGGTGTAGAGACTATCCATAATTGGAGTAGTTGGTCAAATTTTGACCCACGAAGCCCCTCGTCCCTAAATTTGTCACATGCAAACATGGGAATGATATAGTCCATACCATTAGTAATAGTGGATAAAATGTAAGCGATTGGTCACAGGTTCGAATCCTGTCTCCGGAGCAAAGACTGTGAAGTAGCTACAGTTTGTCTGTTTCGTGGCTTCGTTGAAAGCTTTTTTGGAGTTCTGAAGTCCGTATTCATATCTTCTGAAGATCCAAGCAAAAAAGTTATGCTGTCTTCATACAAATTGCTTTGAAAAGCTGAATTTTCGGTGGTATTTTGTTTGAGTTCTGAAGTCTTTAAAGTTGCTCTGGTAAAATCAAGGATATGGTTGTATGGGGACCGCAACGAGAAGGTTAATTTCTTGTTTCCATCAACAACGGCGTCCTTTATTAGATAATTTAGCAACGCTCTCTTTTCGGCAGTAGTAGATTTTTCGTGGTTAAATAGATCCATTGACCTTTGTGCCAAGCTAAGGACCGTTCCAGCCGTAAGGTAATAATTCTGATCGGCCTTTGTATGTTCTTCAACTTCAATATTTATGCGCTCCTGCCGGTCCTTAAACTCTAACAACTTCTTGTCATATATATCCTTAGTAATACTACCGGCTATAAACAGATTCAACATCCGATCAATTGAAGTTTGTATAGCGTCATACTCTGTTCTTAGACTGTTAAGCAGTTTGTTGTGGTACTCCATTTTGGCATCCTTCGACTTCTTAAGGCCTTCAACAACTTCATCAATAACATCCTGCGTTATACGGCCAAATGCGCCTAGAACAGCGTATACAGGCTTCAGAAGCATCTTTTCTGGCACATATATCTTCTTATCACATATCTCTTTTCTTGCATTGGTACAGCTATAATAAACAAACTTGCCTTTTGCAGTTTCCGGACTCATTGAGCAACCGCACTTGGCGCACCTAAGCAATCCTCTGAAAATGTACGGCTTGGCCGCATATTGAAATGGCTTTTTATTCCAGCCTTCAAGAATAGCTTTGCACCGATCAAAAATTTCCCTGCTTATAAGTGGCTGATATTTATGCGGATATATAACGCCGTTACAAAGCATTTCGCCGTAATAGAAAGGGTTTTTGAGTATATGCTCGATCATACTACCGGAAAGCTGTTTGCCAACTTTGCTTTTCAAACCGGCCTTTGTTATTTCTTTCCCGATCGTCTTTATTGAATAGTTACCTGTGGCATATAGCTCAAATATTTTTCGCACAAAAGCTTCTTTGTCCATATCAAAGGCAATGTCTCGTTTGCCAGTAATAGGATCAGTAATGTTTTTATAGCCTATGGGCGCTCTGCCGGTCCATTCACCTGCCCTGCGCTTCTGTTCGTAGGCTCTTTTAACATTATCGCTTATGGCATCCGAATAATATTTTGCCAATCCCAAACTCATGCCAAATTGAAACTTCTGGACCGCCGACATTGCGCTATTGATAACCTGCCCATCGGAAACAAAGTGTAACTCAATCTGATCGGCCACAGCCTTCTCATAAAGAAGCGAAACGCGCTTATCAAAGACATTTCGTGACAGCCGGTCCACTTTATCAAAGCATACCGCTATCTTTTCCTTATTGGCTTCAAGATATTCTATGATGCGGTCAAACTCGTCTCGTTTCGTCTTATACGCGCTCTCATCGAAGCTAAAG
>CAYIFO010000016.1:0-297 GCA_964362725.1 uncultured Candidatus Saccharibacteria bacterium | reverse complement strand
AGCGAGTTACCAGCGTCTTTCTGCTCCTCTGTTGATACTCTGGCAAGAATTATGGCTTTCATGGTTTTTAAAATAGATCCTCTAGCCGTTTCCAATTCTTATCTAGGCTCATCTTTCCTTTTTGATAAGCATATTTTTCAGATCCATTGTAATTCCAAACTCCGTTTTCAAATACCACGATTCCACCAACATAACCTTTGCCCAATTCTTCTAATTTTTTAGCTAGCGCAATAGCTTTATCAACTGTGTCTTGTGAATTTGCCGTCTGACCCTGCTTTGTATCAAAAATACCTATCT
>CAYIFO010000015.1:1140-20434 GCA_964362725.1 uncultured Candidatus Saccharibacteria bacterium | reverse complement strand
GGCCGTGCGCATCGGGCTGAAGATGGCCGAGGCGCAGCGAGTGAACGCAGTGAACGAGCGAAGGAGACGAGCGACGCGCCTGCGCGCGTCGCGGGTGGGATTCGAAGAGGTTGAGCATGCCGCGCGGAGCGAAGCGAGCACGGCGCGAAACCTGTACAGAAGCTGTAAGCTTCGAATCCCACCGTCTCCGCCAGTGGTTTTGGAAAATGAGCAGTGAAAAACCCTTATTTTACGGCTCGTTTTAAAAACGAAATTTGTAAAAAAGCTGAACCCGGAAGGGATTCGAACTTATGGATAAAAAAGAGTTTATAAAAATCTGTAATCAACTTCTCAGAGCATATAAAATTGGTTTGCTTGGGCAAACAGTTATGCCTGAAGATTCGAATCCTGTAATTGAAAAGATGGGTAGAGAATCTCGTATTGCATATTTTACGCTTCCGATGGCTCTTAACTATCAACGAAATAGTTATAAACTTTGGGAGTCTGCTCTAAAAACTTTCAACGATCCAAAAACAAAATTTGTATTCGATGTGGATAAAGTATCAAAAAGTTCTGAAACACAGGTTCGAGACGCTTTAATGAAATACAAACTAGCACTTCAACCGAACAAGCATATAAACACATGGGTAACGATTGCGAAAACAATTAATGATAATTGGGGGTCATTTACGAAATTTTTCAATTCGACAAAAGATGATTTTCTCGTTTTAAGACAAACAATTAATTTTGAGCACAAGAAGGGATTCCCATATCTATCCGGCCCTAAAATATTTAACTACTGGTCATTTATCGTCAGTACTTACGGTGGAGAAAAATTATTAAATCGACAGTTTATTGAAATTGCGCCGGATACTCACATAACTCAATGCTCCGCAAGATTGGGAATAATTACTGAAGAGGAGACAAAAACTCTTTCTAAAGAAGAAATATCAAAACGGTGGAGAGATATTTTGGAAGGTAGTAATATTGACCCGATAGATATGCATCCACCGCTCTGGTTTTGGAGCAGAAATGGTTTTATTTACAATCCTAAATCTGCTATGTAATATATAGCCGATTGTAGTGGATTACAGCGGTAAATAGATATATACACTATCCTTATCAAAACAGTCTAGGATATTGCATATATCAGTAAACTTTAACTGCAAAATTTGGTATCTCGAAATATTCTGGATTTTTTTGTAAATTAGTCTTAGTTTTCGTATAATCAAGTCAAGATTCCTGATATTTAGTCGTTTTGTCGGTTCAAACTTCGGGACATCACCTCCGCAGATCGTGCAACCCGACGAGTTCCTTTTACGAGTAAGTAACAATGGTATACAATTGGGTTAAAGATGAAGCCCAAGTCACAGATTTTTGTTTTTCTCGCCTCCCTGCTAACATTGCTGCTATAGAAAAATTATCACCACTACTTCAAGTTAAGTATGGTGACTTGAGAGGATCAAAGGGTAATCTTCAAGAGAAAAATGTGGATACACAACTCGCAACTGATATGGTTACAATGGCAGCGTTATGAAAATTCGATACCGCAATACTTATTTCAAATGATGGAGACTATGTAAGTGCAGTAAAAAATGTAAAAGAGAGTTTTTTGAAAAAAGTTGAAGTACTTTTTCTTATAAACAGACTCTCAATAGCTTTACGACAGGTGTGTGATATTACAAGACGCGCACGTAGAAGTCATTTTGAAAAATTGAGTTTCTGATCACTTCCATTCCCATCCAATTATTCTCACCAAATTTCTACCCCATGCCCCCTTCCCTCAAAAACTCCCTTCTCTTTATTCTGAACTTCTTTCGGCATCCGACCACCAATGCTTCGATCTTTCCCAGTTCCTCATATTCAAGAAAATCTATGCTTCAAGGTCTCGATTTTACAAAGATACGGACAATAGTCGAGCTTGGACCGGGCACGGGTACTTTTACCCAGGAAATTCTGAAACAATGTTTACCGGGAACTAGGCTGATATTAGTCGAGATCGAAAAATCCTACCTGGACTTGCTCCATAAGAGGTTTGGCGACCGGGTTACGATCGTGAATAAGAGTGCTCATCTTCTGGACCAAATCCTTCGCGAGCAAAATATTGAAAAGGTAGACTTAATAGTCTCTGGTCTACCCTTCCTGCCCAAAGCCATCAGACGACCATTCTATGATTCACTAAAAAGACAGACTGGCGACGGAACCATATTTCGTTTCTTCACCTACATGCCTTCCATCATGAAAAAAGTCTACGAAGATTTGCCTGTCAAGAGACTTTCTTTCGTCATCCGAAACTTTCCGCCACTTTGGGTCTATGGTATCAACTGAAGCAACTGTCTTGGCCATTCCCCCATTCCTGCATATAATAACCCCATGTCCCTCACCACCAAAAGCCGAGTCGCTGACTATTTCCGTATCACACCCGTCCAGAAAGCCGCCCTGAAAAGGCTGGGTATAGAAACCATCGAGGATCTGCTCTATCACTTCCCCGTCCGTTATGGCGACACCGCCGAAACAAAAAATATTGAAACTCTCGAAGCCGGCCAAACGGCCGTCATATTCGGCCGGATAAGCGGACTCAAAACCAGCAAAGGCTGGAAAAGCCGGGTCGCCATGGCCGAAGCCAATGTCGAAGACGAGACCGGCCACATTCATTGTCTCTGGTTCAACCAGCCTTACATTGCCAAAATGATTCCCGAAAACGCTCTGGTCCGGATCGAAGGCAAAGTTAGTCAAAGAAGGAAAAAACGAGACTTGGAAGAAACTGCGTTGTTCGCGCCCGTTGGTGAAGCCATTTCCCCAACTTTGACGAGCGGAGCGAGTCAAACGAAGGGGAAACTGGCGCAACCAAAAGGGCGCGAATTTCTTGGTCAAATTTATTTCTCAAATCCCAAAATCGAGGTAGTCAACCAGCTACCAATTGGCGTAGGCGATTCGTTATTCGGTGATGGCAATGAAGCTCATACCCTCTACCCCATATATCCCGAATCCCGTGGCATAAGCACAAGCTGGATATATCACGCCCTTCAGAAGATCTTCAGAAGCGGGATCCTCGATAGTCTCGAAGATCCTTTACCTGAAGAAATCCTAGCCAAATATCATTTGCCGGGAATAAAAACCGCTTTGATCTGGATCCATACTCCCCTGAATCGGGACGACGCCCTTTCGGCTCGCAAGCGTTTTTCCTTCGAAGAAATTTTTTTGATCCAGCTTGGCAAAAAGAGAGCTCGGAAAATGTACGAGTCTCACCCCTCTTTCCTAGTGGAAACCGAACTAGATCATGTGGCCGAATTCGTCAAACGCTTCCCTTTCGAAGCGACACCGGCGCAAACCGAGGCTATCCGAACAATTGTTTCCGATATGAAAAAAGGTCAGGCCATGTCCCGTCTGCTCGAGGGTGATGTTGGATCTGGTAAAACCGCTGTGGCTGCCGCCACCGCTTATGCCGTTATGGTTTCCAAACCCAAAACAGCCGAAAATGACCCGTCGATCTCAAATATCAAAACAATTCCAGTGCCGATCCGGGCCGGCAGTCTTCAGATCGCCTATATGTGTCCGACGGAAATCCTGGCTATTCAGCATTTTGAATCTTTCATCAAATATTTTTCCTATATGCCCGTCCAGATCGGCCTCATCACCGGCTCCGGTTGCCGCAAATTCCCCTCCAAAATCAATCCCAAAGGCTGGACGGACATTTCCCGGACCCAGCTTCTCCAATGGGTGGAAAACGGCGAGATAGCGGTTTTGGTCGGCACACATGCTCTCATCCAAAAATCGGTGAGATTCAAAAATCTGGCCTATGTTGTCATCGACGAACAACACCGCTTTGGGACAAATCAACGCGCCCGCTTGGTAAAAAAACATCAGATGCCGACCACAATCGCGCCAAACACGACCAATACATCGCCAGCTCCACATCTTCTTTCCATGACTGCCACTCCCATCCCCAGGACTTTGGCTCTGACCATGTACGGAGATCTTGATCTGACTCTTCTCGACCAATCGCCAGCCGGACGCAAACCGATCATGACCGAACTGGTCCTGCCCCAAAAAAGAAATGAAGTTTATGAAAAGATTCGCCAGGAATTGCAGGCTGGCCGACAAATGTATGTCATTTGTCCCCGGATAAACGAACCGGATCCCGATAAACAAGACGCCCTCATAGCCAAATCGGTCAAGGAAGAGGCCAAGCGTTTGAAGCAGTCTATCTTTCCTGAATTTCAAATCGGCATCCTTCACGGCAAAATGAAACCCAAGGAAAAAGATGCGGTCATGAACGATTTCAAATCAGGTCAAATCCATATCCTTTGCGCCACCTCGGTCGTCGAGGTCGGCCTCAATGTCGAAAACGCCACGATAATCATCATCGAGGGTTCCGAAAGATTCGGTCTGGCCCAACTCCATCAGTTGCGCGGCCGGGTGATGAGAAGTTCGTTTCAAGCTTACTGTTATGCTTTCACCGAGACCAATTCAAGCAAATCGATCGAACGACTCAAAGCTCTTCAGTCAGCCAAAAACGGCTTTGAGCTGGCCGAGCTCGACTTGTCACTCCGCGGGGCCGGAGAACTTTCCGGCAATCAGCAATGGGGCATTTCCGACATAGCCATGGAAGCATTACGCAACTTGAAAATGGTTGAAGCGGCCAGAGAGGAGGCTACGAGATTGATTGACGAAGATATTGAACTTGCAAAATATCCCCTATTAAAAAAACGCTTGGATGTTCATTCAGAAAATGCCCATTTCGAATAAAGCAGCGATCGCCTTGCTTTTAATCTTTACAGTTATAGAATGTAATTGAATAGTTCTGTAGTTTTACCAGTAAACTAAGAACCCATGACTACATTCCTCGTAATTTGCGCTATGGTGATATGTTATATCGCCGGTTTTGTGTCGGCTGTCTCCATGTACGAAAAGGGATCCAATTAGTGTCTTTGGACTACGAAGCCGCATTCCGATCAAAGCGATAAATGCGGCGAAGTAGTCCGCCCCCCTGGACTCGAACCAGGGACCCTCGAGGGTATATTTCATATATGCTGTTCGTTCGGACCAAAACAGTGTGGGCGTGCCTGGATTCGAACCAGGGACCGCAGAGGTATAAGCTCTGTGCTCTAACCAACTGAGCTACACGCCCACACTATTTTTGTCCTCACTCCAGCCTATAAGCTCATGCTCTAACCAGCTGAGCTAGGGGCGGTTATTATCAAATTATACCAGCATACTCGTCTTTTTTCTTGAGTTCAATCCCTTGTACAACTAGTATCTGCTCATATTCATCCCTTTCTATAGTTTCAACTTCGACGAGTCTTTTGGCAATAGCCTCAAAAGCTTTTCTTTTGGCTAGCAAGGTCTTCTCCGCCACAGACTTGGCTTCATTCATGATCCGGGAAACTTCGGCATCGATCTCCGAAGCGACCTTCTCTGAATATTCATGGTCAGCCACGCCCATGCCGAAGAGCGCCCGGCCTTGGAGACTTTCCAGGGCGACCGGACCGATCTTGTCCGACATACCATAGCGGGTCACCATGTCCCGGGCCAAAGCCGTGGCCACATTGAGATCATTGGAGGCTCCGGTCGTCAAATCACCAAACATCATCATCTCGGCCACATAACCACCCAAAGAAACAGCAATATCATCCAAGAATTCCTTGCGCGACTGAAGTTTCCTCTCCTCAAATGGCAATTTCAAAGTATAACCAGCCGCCCTGCCTCTAGAAATGATCGATATCTTATGAACTGGATCGGCATGGGGCAGAACAGAAGAAATAAGAGCATGACCAGCTTCATGATAGGCGGTGATTTCCTTTTCTCTGACAGAAAGGATATGACTACGGCGTTCCGGACCGAGCATGACTTTTTCGATCGAACGGATCAGGTCAAACTGGCCGATCTTGGTGCGATTTTCCCTAGCGGCCAGGATAGCCGCTTCATTCATGAGCGAAGCCAGGTCAGCGCCGGAGAAACCCGGGGTTCTTTCGGCCACCGTGCTCATCTTGACATCCTCGGCCAATTGTTTTTTGGCCGAATGGATTCTCAAAATATCCTCTCGATCTCCTCGATCGGGCAAATCTATAACCACCCGACGATCGAATCGACCCGGACGAAGAAGGGCCGGATCAAGTACATCTGGCCGATTGGTGGCGGCCATGACGATCACTTTTTCGTTGGGTTCGAAACCGTCCATCTCCACCAAAATCTGATTTAGGGTCTGCTCCCTTTCATCGTTACCGCCCCCCACTCCCGAACCTCTGGCTCGACCGACGGCATCGATCTCGTCGACGAAAACGATGGCCGGTGCCGCATTCTTGGCCATCTTGAAAAGATCGCGGACCCGGGAAGCCCCTACTCCCACGAACATCTCCACGAATTCCGAGCCGGAAATCGAGAAGAAGGCCACACCAGCCTCACCGGCCACGGCTCTGGCCAAGAGAGTCTTCCCGGTTCCAGGAGCGCCCATGAGAATAACCCCTTTGGGGATCTCGGCACCGATCTCGATAAACTTTTTGGGATTGCGGAGAAAATCGACGATTTCCAGGAGTTCCTGTTTGGCTTCCTTGGCTCCAGCCACATCCTTGAATGTCACTCTTTGTTTGATATCGCTCGGGAGAGTTATCCTGGCCTTTGACTGACCGAAAGTCAAAGCCTGCATGCCTGCTCCACGCATCTGCCTAGAAATCAGCCAGACGAAAAAAACCAAAAATATGATCGGGGCCAGAAAAGGTGCCAGCTCACCGGCCCAAAACCAGAAACCTCCCGGTTCACCCACCGTTATCGTGGTTGAAGCCATTTTGACCGGCGTAACGCCAAAACGCGACAACGATTCGGTCAAAGACGAGTCGTTTTCTTTTTGGGCGATCTTGATGGATTTATCGGCGTATGTCGCGGTGACTTGGTTACCCTTGAGAAGAATTGCATTCACTGCGCCCTTTTGAATATCGGTCGCCAAGGTCGACAACGATATGGTTGTCAAAGGAATATTCTGTTTTGAAAACTGGGCATAGAGTCCGGCCAAGAGAAAAAAGAAAAGGATTATCATGACAAGCAGGTTCAAAAAACCGAGACGGCTGAAAAAATAACCGTTTCCTGGTTTTTTGTCGCCACTTTCTGGTTTGGAGGTTTTATTGTCGGTCATTTGTTCATGATACGGACTGTAAAAATCCGACATTTTGATTATACAGAAAAGTACCGGAAAAGAAAGAAAAATGGTAAATGAGATCAAATTCCGACCGGCATTTGAATGGTCGCTTTGGTGCCATTATTCAAAATAGATTCCACCTTTATTGTACCGCCATGCATCTCAATAATCTTCTTCGAGACATAGAGACCGATACCGCTTTCGTCCGGATCCACGGCAACCGCGTTGGAACCACGATGCAGACGATCAAAAACATTGGGCAGGTCACCTGGAGAAATACCGATACCGTTATCAACTACTTCGCAGACCAAATCGGATCCTTTATTTGAAAGCGAAATGGTCACAATTCCATTTTTTGTATAACGACAAGCATTATCGACGACGTTGCTCAAGGCGGCATAAATCTTGGCTTTATCAGCCTTAATAGAAAGCTTGTCAGGTAGATTGAGCTTCATTGTATTATCGTTATTTTGTTGGACAAAAGTCAATTCCTTGACGATAGACTGGATGACTGAAACCAGATCGAATCTTTCGTAATTCAAAAATAATGCCTCGCCGGTCGGGTCTTCGACCGTGCGGAGCATGTCATCGACAATGGCAATTGAGTCCTTGACCCTTTGGAGCGAATCGCTAAGGACTTGTCTTTTTTTGTCTTGCGGATCACTCTCTTCAACCAATGATTCCAAAGACCAACGAACGCCGGAAAGCGGTGTTCTCAAACGATGTTGGGCGACGCTCAAAAAATCGGCTTTGAGGTGATCGATGTGAAGTAATTCTTCGAGACGCCTAGCGGTTTGTTCCTTTTCGTAATTTTGTCGGAGCGTCTCCACGACTGTGCGATACATGAGAAAAGCAATGATGCCGATTATACCGGTTTGAGTAAAATGTTTCGTGATAAGATTCCAATCGATTTCGGAAGTCGGATGAGTAAAAATGACGGAGGCAAAGAGTATGGTCAGAAATATTCCGATATTTCTGGTCATCCTTTTGTCAAGATAGACCAAAGAAACTATGAATGGGAAAATAAGCAAAAATGTCAACGAACTATTGACACCACCGGTCATCATTATGGCAAAGATGAACAGGACGACAAAACAGTAGCGGTTTATATTAAAAAAAATATTTTTATTGGTCAATTCGTGCAGAATAAGGAGAGTGGCATCAAGAAGGCCGAATAGGAAAAGAACACCGACCATCAGGTCTTGAGAGCGACTGTGATTGGTCAGCCATTCAAGATATTCCGGGAAAAAAGTCGCGGCCAAACCCACCAATACCGGTATGATCATTCCCGCCAATTCGACGCTGTAATAGTAGGTGGTGAGATGAAACTTGGCGACATCTCTACCGCTTATCGTTGGATTTTTATCACCCTTGGGAGAGTCGTGAGCCATACGGTAATTATAGCGTCAAGTGAGGATTTGCGGAAATGAAATGAAATTTACACATAATCCGACGATTTAGCAAAATCGCCTACTGGATCGCAGGCGATATATGAGCGAAGCGAATATAGCGCAGAAATAGGGGTGTGGAAGCGAGCCCCCTGTGTGTTACTGAGGGCGAGTCGTGTGGAGTCTTTTGAACAAAGCTCGAACCGTTTTTGAGGAGAACCCTGATGCCGGTTTCGAAATCGAAGATATGGCTCGACTGGAAGGCCAGGATTCGGAATTGCCTCCGAGTGATCAAGAATCGTAACCAGTTGGCAGGTGCGCTGCCCCTGGTTACTCGAATATGCGTAGTCCGTTTTCTCGCCGCCATCGCTTACGAGGCGGACACGATGGGATTCAAACTGATTGTCGGAAAACCGCGTTGGGAATGTTCATCCGGAGCCATTGCTCAGGCTTGAACGGAGTTTTACAAGAGCTTGTAGTCAAATGGATGGCGTGCAGCCATCTGGAGATTGTGGGATTCGAACTTGCTGCTTGGAAAATCCTCCTGCCGGGCCTGGCGCCGTAAGGGAGCCAACGCCCGGGATTGAACCGCTTTTCCGGCGCCTGCGCCAGGCCGGGGGTGGTGCACCGCTTGGCTGCGCCACATGGATTCGAACCTATTCCAAGAGCGGGAGTGGCTGCACGCACCAGGATTCGAACACTGGCACCTTGCACGGGAAGTAGGGCCTCTTGCATTGCTGGCCAGATGGCGAGGAATCGGACCTTTCCAGGCAGTGTTTCCGCCGGAGTCGGCGTTTGGTAAATATCGCCGACAGGATCCCCTGGAGAAAGGAATCAAACCGGGTTATGACCTTTATCGGAGGGTATCCCCACACCCTTCCCCACTGTGGGGAGGGGGTCTTCCTGGAAATTATCCAGGATTCGCATGGGTTTTCTTTCCCTGGAGGCATGCTGCCGCATCCCCGACTTCGGTCGGTTTTATGGCGATCACGTCTTCCTTTTTGATGGAGGAAGCCGTGCTCGCCAAAAACCTCCCTCGTCGCTCACGCGACAAAGCTCACGCGCACAACGAGTTCACGACACGGACGGGTTTAACGGTAAAGGACAAATGTCCTTTACGAGTTTCACCGGTTTAACGGGTTGGAACTAGTTTTAACAGGTTTTTTCTTACTTCCAAAGACATGTTAGTTCTCTACACCAAACAATCGATTCTTTCGAAACCACCCGTGACAAACCATACTCTCTCCGGATAATACAGATCCAATAATCGAACTCGACATAAATGGAGATGGTATTTATGATATTTCAATACCCGCAAACCAAGCAGTGCACAGTATTACAGACATATATAGCATGTGCATCATCATTAAAACATTTCCCATGAATACGGGCATTCAAAACAGTCTTATTTCCAAGCTTTCCGCCGTAGAGAGATCAATGACTGAGGGAAGAACCAATCAAGCCAAGCACACATTTAGCGCATTTCTAAATGAAGTCGAGGCTCAAACTGGCAAAGCATTAACTGAGGATCAAGCAATGGGGCTTAAGCGAATTGCAAGCCGGATTATTTTCTAAGCGTACAATTATGGGAATTTTATGTCACAGCGTAAAAATACCCAATCAAATGGATCTCCGATTTCGTTCATTACTAAAATAGCTCCAAGAAAGACCGTAACAATTATCGTCGTTATAATTAATACAAACGTCCTGTTTATTTCATTTTGCTCTTTGTGTATCATTCTATTTCACGCGTCCATTACATATCCAATATGCTATATATGGCCCTCCTTGGAGAACCGCTGCATATAGAAAACCGGCAGTTAATAGAGCCGTCACTGTTATGATTAAAATGTTTCGTAGCATTCTTTGTCTAAGTAGATTATCTATCATCGTATTAATCATACCAAATGACATAGTAGTTTGACCAATAGTGGATATCAACATTTATCTAAAATACGCTAGCAAACCCCTAGGACGATACAAGGAATATAGGTTCACTTTTAATAAAGACAACCTTGATGAACTAAGAACTCTTAAAGAGTTGAAAATGAGACTTTTCATTTGTTTAATTTGCGTGTTTAGTGGTCAAATATGCTGTGTTCCATACAGCACTTTGATCAAACTTATTAATCAACGAATAAATAAAAAAGGAAAAGATGAAGATAATTATACGATTATTGCAACTTTACCCTTTCGTAGAAGTTTTCAAATATATATGAATTCTCCGAAGCGTAAAAATATAATGATAGGGGAAATGATTATTCCTCAAGATAATTATCTAAAAATACTGTTTCAAGAATCATAAACCAAAGCAATTAAACCGGTATCGTATAGATTCCGACAACCGTCTCGCCACCATTGACGGCCAGACCGTCACACACAATCCAAACGGAGATCTCATCGGCATTGGCACGAACTCCTACGCATACGATTTTGAGGATCGACTGGTGCAGCTTTCATTGACGAACGGTTCAGCCACATTCACCTATGATGGACTTGGCAATCGGCTTGGGTGCACGGTGAATGGTCAATCACGGCATTTCGTTCTCGACCGCATGGGCGCGCTCACCCAGGTGCTTATCGAGACTGAGTCGAATAATTCGCCACAGGCCTATTATATATATGGCCTTGGTTTGGCTCAGAGGATTTCGGCAGTCGGAACGGTTGCTACCTACCACTATAACATCCAAGGTAGCACGGTTGCGCTTACGGATTCGAGTGGGAATATAACAGACTCCTATGCCTACGACTCCTTTGGCGTATTGGCAAATTACGCCGAAGTCTCTCCGCAGCCTTTCCGATATTTAGGACGGTATGGTATAGTGGACGACAGGACAGGTCTTTTAAACGCCCGCGCTAGGTATTTTACTCCGCAATTAGGCCGTTTCCTCACGAGAGATCCGGTCATCGAAAGAGATAGCGATGGACAGAGCCTAAATCGTTACATTTATGCCTTAAATAACGCGATTAGGCTAAGCGATATCTCCGGGTTTTCTCCCAGAGATGCCATTCGAGCCAATTCCAACGATCCATTTCAGACGCTTTATGATAAGCTCATTGGCTCAGGATGTCCGATAAGCAGTGCGGAAGATATTCGTCGATGCCGATTAAATACTATCCCAGGAGAAAGTGTCGATTTTAACATCGCCTTCGCCGCACAATTGCGCGCGGAGATTGAAGGCCCGCCAAGGAGCTTTGCCGAGTTCATTAACCAGATTGTCCCGACTGAGGTGCGTCGCCTTGTTATGTTTTACTACTTAGTTGCAAATAGAAAACCGTGGGATTACAAACAGCGTGACATACAGCCTGACGGCTTTAGGCCCTACGAGTCTTTTGGGAATTTTAACTACGGTGCGACAGGAACCGCACTTGGAATTTCTCCTGAGCTTCTTGGACCAGCTGCGGGCGTCGCAGCGTTTATTGCTGGCACCGCAGAAATCCAGAACGGATTACCATTTATCTCTCCGCGAAATGGCGATAATAGCGTTGATCAGTTTTGGATACAACGTGGGATAATCTATTATTATGAATCACATAAATGACACTTATATATAAGCGATCAACTGTTCTGGTAGTGTTTGGCTCAGCGATGATGATATGTCTGGTCTTTTTGGCATTTGTAACCATTCGCAATACACTATGTGATACCACTACTAGCCTTGTTGTTTCGCCCGATCAAAAGTACGAAGCAGAGGTATCAACTATTGAATGTGGCGCTTTCGATTCCGGCTCGACCTCAATAAGTCTTCGCAGACGTTGGATATTTGGCTTGTTTCATGAAGTATATTCACAGACTTCTAACCCATTTTTACGCATGATTTGGAAAAGCGATAAAGACGTTCTTATTATAACAGGCAAGCCTCGCAATGTGTATCTGTCCCAAACCACATGGAATAATATAGCTATTAAAGTAAACGCGTTCTAAACTCAGTTAAATTGATCATCTCACATACGATAATCAAGTCACTATACATACACCAGTGTTATGCTTTGTTAACAATTAATACATATACTGTCCTTTCGACATGGATATTATACCTACCAACACAACAAGTCGTTACCGTTGTAACTCGTTGAACGACTTCACATATATATAATACTTTGACTGATGCTTTATAACCAACTCACGTGATGAAAACGATGCTTTTGAATGTCTCGACCCCTGCACGCAAATGTCGCAATGTAACACTAGGCTGTGCACAGCCTCGTAGTCCAGTCTCGCACTTGTTGTTGACGCTAACTTTATTGGTGGTAGTCGAGTTTCGTTTCTGTTTGCCTACCCACAGTGCCACGATAACTTACCAATACGACCCTGTGAACCGCCTTACTAATACCGAATATTCAGACGGCTCTCGCGAGTCGTACTTGTATGATGCGGCGGGAAACCGCCTCTCCCGAGTTACTCATTCCGCAAACACCATTGTAGCGCCTGATCTTGCGCCGATTGGATTCGGCCCACTGGTCGTGCCTGCTTCCCCCTTCTCGATTTCCTTCACGATTGTCAATCAGGGCAACGGGGCGGCGGCTGGCGTTTTTTTTGATTCCGTTTATATATCAAGCAATGCCATGTTGAATGCCGGCTCCCAGTATTTGGGGGGGCACGAACGAATTGGGGCTCGCGGCGGGTGCGAGCACGACGCGAACCATCTACGTGGACCTGCCCGACTGGGCGAAGAACGGCGCATATTTCATCGTCGTCGCAAATTCGAAGGATACCTTGTTCGAGCCGGTGAAAATTAATAACACCCGTGCCTTTCCATTCAAGAATACAAACAATCCACCTGTCATCAGGGATTACTCGATGACGGCACGCACCAAGATGCCCTCCAAAGTATTCGTCGATTCGTTAGTGGCCCAGGCTCACGATCCTGACGGAGATCCGTTGGAGTTCATTTGGAGCGATTTTCCGAAAACGAGCGCCAACGGTGTTCGCATTGAAGCTGTAAAAGGCTCAAAGCGTCTTGGTGTGGTCGCCTATAATGTTGACAATATGCAGATGGATACCAAAACGGTAGACACTTTTTCATTCGGAGTCCAGGACGGCTTTGGCGGTACCAATCGTGCCACGATGTTTGTTAAATTTGCAGATCCTGTATCGAGCCGGTCAAACTTTGTTTTTCTTAAACACAATCCAGATGCAACAATCAGCATCACATTCTTGGGCATTAGCGGGCGGAGCTATAGGGTACAGGGAACTTCGGACCTGAATTCTCCTTGGAAGGACTTGAGTCTATTCGATAACAATGCATCTCTCGTCTTTACAAATGTTTTCTCGTGCGTGAATAGTACGATCATGGTCACCGATCCTGCTCCGCTTATTGGCCCGCAGTGGTATTATCGCTCCACCATCTTGCCATAGGGGAGTGGCCCCCGCGATTTCTCTGATATCGAATTGGGACAAATTGGAGCTAGGAAGAAGTGGCGGTAAACTCCCCTTCATTACCTGAGATGCCTTTATAATGTATTTGATTGGGAACCCCTTCCACCACATCGAAGGGCTCGTGGTCATTATTCCCCCGTTACCACTCGAATCCTTTCCCCTATCATCCGCACCCCCTCTTCCCTCCTAGCCAGTAGAGATCTTTTATCCCCACCCACCCTCGACGGATGAATCGGCACCATTTTTTTCTCCACTTTTTCTTTTGAGAACAATCGAATGGTATAAGTATATTGACCTGTAACAACCTCTTCGGGAACATACTCAAATACCTTATAGATCAGCATCACTTCTCCATCATTAATTTGACCTCCCACCATATGGCAAATCCGCTTACCTGCTGGTTTAAGGTCTTGTTCCACCCTCAGAAAAAACGTATCATCATTTGGATGCCAGTATCCTTTCATATTGGAGGCAGGTAATTGCTCGGTTAAGGCGTTCATGACTTTACCTTCAATTTCAGTCAGGCGTCCCTTCAACTTAATCTCATGCTGGTCAAATAGCCCGCTATCTACGGTATCCCGCATCCTCCCTTCAAAATACTCACGAGGATACCTTACCCGCTTTACTGCTGCTTCCTTTCGACTAGCTTCCTCCACTTTGGCTTGTTCTTTCTGCCGTATTTCCATCTGCAATTGCTTAGCCTGGCTGTTTTCTCGCTGAACCTTTAGCACATGCCGTTGGTTACGAGTCTTGATCACTCGGAGGCAATTCCGAATCCTGGTCTTCCAGCCTAGCCATATCTTCAATCTCGAAACCAGCATCAGGGTTCTCCTCAAAAACGGTTCGAGCTTTGTTCAAAAGACTCCACCACATTGAACATTTGGCGGAAACTGGTTCCGTGCCGAGCACGGCGACATTGGTTTTCGCCAAGTAATTCCAGGGTTTTTTGAAGGAAACGGTTAAGGTTTGCGCGCGCAAAAGGCTGGAGCGAATTCACTTTCGCTCAGACTTACACAAAGCCTCGATCCGAGACAAGTTCCCACAGTTCAACACTTTCAATTGAAAGCAGTTATCGTTATTTAACATAACGACACCAATATTGACTAATATGAAACATATGTCATCATTATGATACCAACATGAATCCGTCGAAATTCTTCATCTATTGCCGCAAATCGACGGAAAGCGAGGACCGTCAAATTCTCTCTTTGGATGCGCAGCTTTCCGAACTGAATGCCATTGCCCGGAAAAATGGCATATCCATTGTCGGAACCTTTACTGAAAGTAAAAGCGCGAAAGAGCCTGGTCGAGAAATATTTAATGCCATGCTCCGACGCATCGAGAAAGGAGAGGCCAACGGTATACTCACGTGGAAACTGGATAGGCTTGCCAGGAATTTCGATGACGGCGGCAAAGTCATTGGACTTCTTCAACGCGGAATCATTCAGGAAATCCGCACTTTTGAAAAATCATACCTCCCTTCTGACAACGTGCTCTTGATTGCCGTTGAACTTGGAATGGCCAACCAGTACGTCCGTGACCTTTCGGTCAATATCCGTCGGGGAATTCGTGAGAAAGTGCGTCGCGGCATTTACTGCTGGTATGCTCCAACGGGATATCTGAACGATCCGAAACTTCGGACGATCGAGCCGGATCCGGAGAGCTTTTATAAGCTCAAGAGTTTGTTCGAGAAATTCGCCACTGGCCGATATACCCTCGCCGCCATCCAGCGCGAATCCTTCGCCATGGGTCTTATTGGCAAATATGGAAAGAAACCCCTGCGCATCAACAGTATCACCCATCTGTTTCGAAATCCTTTTTACTATGGCGTCTTTTTATGCAAAGGCGAGATGCACCAGGGCATTCATGTCCCTATGATTTCGAAGCAAACCTTTGACGACATTCAAAAGGCTCTCATCTTGGTGGGTAAACCCCGCAAGGACAAAAGGGACAAGGGATTTCGTTTCCTTCGATTCGCCACTTGTGGGTCCTGCGGCCACTGCATCACCGCCGAACGCCACATCAAGCCAAGCGGTCGTTGTTTTCATTACTACCGTTGCACCCACAAAAACAAAAAACAGCATTGCGAGGGCCGCAGCTATATTCGCGAGGAACGGTTTGCCGTCGAAGTGAAACGAAACGCCGAACTTATAACCATACCCGATATCTGGAAAAAACGGTTTCTGGCTCGAATCGCCACCTGGGAAACGGAAGCATCGGAAGGCAGCAAGAAACAGATCAACAGTATCAAAAAAGACCTCGTTATAATCAATAGCAGAATCGACCGAATCAACGATGCCTTCACGGATGGCACTATCGAAATCGCTGAGTACAAGGAGCTCAAAAATCCTTTAATCGCCAAAAAGGTCGATTTTGAGCAGCAAATTCGTGGTTTTGAGGCCCGGAGAGGAGATGGAACAAAGCTCGAACCCGAAAAACAGCTTAAAACATGGATTTTTGAGGCAAATCGCATCCTCAAATGGGTTAAAAATGACGACTTTTTTGCCCTAAAACGGCTTCTTAACGGTGTCGGCTCGAACCGCCTTTTGCGCGCGCAAACCTTAACCGTTTCCTTCAAAAAACCCTGGAATTACTTGGCGAAAACCAATGTCGCCGTGCTCGGCACGGAACCAGTTTCCGCCAAATGTTCAATGTGGTGGACACATACCGAAATACATCGAACCGTGTAAAAGACTACCTTTCCCGCTTCTGGCATTACTATCAAACAAGCCCTGATTTGCAGAAAGTGCTTGAAAGCACATGATGATTTTGTGTTGGAGGGGTCACAATAGGGATATTGAATTCTTTCCCTGCATTCCTGTACCGGCGAGAAATTTTTAAAATAACCATGAATAACCACAAATGAAAAAGAGACTAGAAGTAGAACAGCATATAAAGCAGATCATACGGGACCAGATCGCGGTTAATCCGATCATGTCTATTCGTAAAATCCAAACAGCTTTGTTTGATGCTGGCTTTAAAACATATCAAGACAAGCTACTTGATTGGTATTATGTCGCCAAACTGGTCCGTAAAATCCAGAATGAAAATATTGCTACTCTCAAGTTTCAGGAT
Source organism: uncultured Candidatus Saccharibacteria bacterium (assembly GCA_964362725.1). Taxonomy (GTDB): domain Bacteria; phylum Patescibacteriota; class Minisyncoccia; order Phycocordibacterales; family PALSA-1337; genus C7867-002. Next base: position 3,480 of record CAYIFO010000015.1, on the reverse strand, counting down.
AAGGCGGCACGTCTCGTCATCCTTCGAGAAAAGTACAGGATCATTTCAGAGAAATTATTTAAAGTGCTTTTCTACGACACCATGCAATCCGATCCTCTAGTACCAGTTCCTACGTATCAAGAGCAAATTGCGGCTGCCAATATGATAATGCGATGGGAGCTTGCTGTCTTCTATGCCGAGGTAGATGCCGGAGTGTTTAACAAAGATGTTCAAGAGAGCGAGGCACAGCTAAGAAACAAACCACTACCGCCGGAGATAAGGGCAAGCATTCATAGGGCGATGACGAATTGGGGGTTGATACCGAAAGAAGAAAATGAGGAAGAAAAAATAGTCAGTAATGGCTTAAAATGATAGAATCTCACGTATGACAGAAATAAATATCTATTGCGATGAAAGTAATCATCTTGAAAAAGACGATAAGCCGATGGTTTTAGGTGCTTTATATTGTCCTCGACAGAAAGCTGCTACCGTTAACAGTAGAATAAGAGAGATAAAAACTGAGCACGGAATAGCTGAAAATTATGAGATAAAATGGACTAAAGTATCAAAAAAATATACTCAATTTTATTTTGATCTAATTAGCTACTTTTTTGATATTGATGACATTGGTATCAGAGTTCTCGTTGCGGATAAAAAAGGTTTGGATCATAAAAGACATAATCAGAGCCACGATGACTGGTATAACAAAATGTATTTTCAACTGCTGACGAAAATTATCCAATCAGAATTTAATTATCGTATTTGTTTAGATAGAAAAGATACTCTGGGTAAGGAAAGAGTTAAGAAATTGCGTGAAGTCCTTTGTAATAAAGAATTTGATTTTAAAAGAGAGATAATAAAGGAAATACGTGAAGTTCATTCTAACCAGGTGCAGATGGTGCAAGTCATAGACTTAATTATAGGTGCGGTCCAGTTCAATTTATGCAGCAAGGACCCCAAAAAGGAAAACAAAACGAAACGAGAGATAGTTGAGTATCTAAAGAAAAAATCAGGTCGTACTCTTACTGTAAAAACGTTACCTTCTGAATTTAAATTTAACCTATTCTTCTGGGAAGGGAATGGAAAGAAATAGCCTCTAATATGAAAGATTTTTCTTGGCTACCTCCCTTGGTTACTTTAGCGGCACATAATGGTGATGTGATCTTTTACACCGAATCTTTATATTCACACTTTCAAAAGGACTTGGTGAATTCTCCAATTGCTATATTTGGTAAACCCGTTAAGGTGTCAGCTAAGCTCGAATCAGATAATAAACATGAAAGATTTTGGCATACAATTACTGATCCTCATAGTCCCAAAACATCTGATATAAAAGAAAAACGAGCAGAAAGAATCTGTTGGATAAAAGCAGTTTTAGATAATTGGCTTCGTCCTGAAATTTTGATATACGAAAGAATGAAAGGCCGAGATAAAAAGCTCTATCTGTTTATACCAGAACAAAACTATATGGTAGTCCTTACCGAAGAAAAGAAGGCGTATTACTTTAATACCGCTTTTCACATAGATTATACTTATAAGTTGCAAGAATACGAGAGAGAATATAAGAAATATGGCCCAAAGACGAAAACAGCCCCGTAAGGGGCAAGTTCTCGGGCTCCTTCTACTTGAAGTAGATGAGATGTTTATAGTATAGGATATTTTAGGTTAATTTTCAATAAATTGTGGATAACCCTTTCTGCATGGTATGAGACGGACTTTAAGAGGTTTAATTACTTTAAGTTAATGCAAATAAAATAAAAACGTATCTATAGCTACCTTTATTCAGATTTTGTTTACTTAATATCCATCAAACATGACGTTAATGCCCATTTCGACATATTTTGTTTAACTTCTTCGTTAGGTAGATTTTTAATATAAGATTGTAGCTTATCGTTGATCTTTTCGAGTTCATTTCTGCCTTTTTTAATAGCATTTGTCTTTGTGATAAGTTCTACAACTTTACTAGTTACTATCGCTTTATCCTTTTCTGAAACAGTATTGGACCAGTTATCATAAAACCACTTTCTCTCCTCGTCACTTAATTTATCTGATTTTCCAGTAAGAACTAAAATCAAGTTTGGCTGATGAGTAAAATAATCTTCCATCCTCACACCCTTTTTGTAGTTATCTGTTGAGACTTCTAGGAAGTCTCTAACGTCACTCCTATACTGTCTTGCTACTCCAGTCCAATATCCGAAGCTCTCTAGCTCCTCAATAAATTTATTAGCAAAATAGGCAGGAGTTGCGGTGCAATATTTAAATAAAAGACTTGCTTTTTGGACGGCTAATTCTTCTAAATCCTCAAGGCTAAAATCCACCAATTCTTTAGCACTAACTGTTGTCCTGTATTGGGCAATATGC
>CAYIFO010000015.1:0-1130 GCA_964362725.1 uncultured Candidatus Saccharibacteria bacterium | reverse complement strand
ATATGCATTATGCGAAAGTATTCAGTCAGTGCGTTTTCTGATCTCTGATAAGCAGGAAAATCCTTATTATCTGCATCGAGCCGATATTTCTTTAAGACTGAAAAAATCAAAGAATACATGTAGCCAGTAACCATAATAGTAGGGTTAACTCCTTTTATTTTCCATAACGCGGGCTTCCCAAATCTTTCACCATTATCATCAATAATATCATCGTCATTCATTGCAGCGGCCATCATAAGCTCTGCTCCTATGGCAAAAGGAATGAGTTTGTTCTTATCTACTTCCAAAGCTCGAGCGCATTCAAACATTAGATAAGTTTTTGATCTATCTGGTACACCAAGTTCGTATACATATTCCACATCTGCTTTTAGAGATGGCTGGTCACTCAAAAATGAATCGAATTCTTTGTGAACTTTTTCATTTATAAACTGTGGATTATATTTCGGGTCCATAGTGTTTTCTATGATTTTATCAATCCTTGCTCTTTTAGAAGTTTTAATGCTCTTTCAGCTGTATCTTCTGAAACATAAACATGTTGAGGTTGATTAGGTCCACGGCTTCCCGTATTTCCTATTGAGCCTTGAGGTCCAAACGACGCTTTAATTCCATTACCTTCTAAGAATCCTTTTATAATGGAAGCATTTACCTCACCTGCAGCGGTAACAATTTGGGCCATGCTCATACTAGTTTGTGTTTAATTTCCCCCATTGTGTTGAGAGGTACACAAGAACTAGAACATTCAGAACTAAAATAAAATAATTGTACTGCAATGGTATATGCGCAAAAGGCACAATCAATTTTAGTATTTGAGGTAGCAAGAATGCTATCCAACCACAGATGATCGCCCAGTTTTTATTTTTCCACACTCCGATACCTGCAATGATGAATAGAATCGTGGTGGCTATGTAAACTCCGAAGGCGTAGAAGGATGCGGCGTTACTAGAATCAAAAGTACTTATGACTTTTGTAAAAATAAGGGCAAAACTGTATAAGAAATAAAGCCCTTCAACTAACAAGAACAGAGCCAATACGTTGTTAATATGTTTTTTCATAATGAGAAAATATTACCACGCTTTGTGAACTACCCCGTGCCAGAGAGCACGGGGCGTCTCATATTTGGAACAGTGTAA
>CAYIFO010000014.1:8266-20510 GCA_964362725.1 uncultured Candidatus Saccharibacteria bacterium | reverse complement strand
AAGCCGAAATGCAACAAAAAGTTTTCGAGTATCTGGATATTTCGTCCCAAGAGCAACAAATGAAATTTGGCCATATGTTGGAAGCTTTCCGTTTCGGCACACCGCCTCATGGTGGTTTTGCTCCTGGTATTGATCGCATCGTTATGTTACTAGAAAACGAGCCCAATATTCGCGAAGTTATCGCCTTCGCCAAGACCGGTGAAGGCCGTGATCCTATGATGGGCGCACCGAGCGAGATATCAGAAAAACAACTAAGAGAACTGGGATTGGAATTGAAGAAAAAAAACAGATAATCTATTTCGATTCCAAATCCAAGCAAACCGAATTGAGACAGTATCTCTTGCCGGTTTTAGTCGGACCGTCATGAAACAAGTGTCCGAGATGTGAGCCACATTTGGCGCAGATAACTTCAGTCCGCGATTGACCATGATTTTCGTCTGGTTTGAGCTCTACTGCTCCCGGCAAGGCCTCGTCAAAACTTGGCCAACCGGTCTTGGAATCAAATTTGGCTTCGGAAGAGAAAAGTGGCGTTCTACAGACTACACATGCGTATGTTCCATTCTTGGTCTCATGGACATATTTGCCACTAAAAGGCGCTTCGGTTCCCTTTTCCCGAAGAATATGGTACTGCAGTGGACTTAATTTCTTCATTAAGTCTTCTTCTTTCATGCTACTTCTTATTCCTCCAAGCGTGCTTCTTGGCCAGTCTCTTGGCGGTTTTCCTAGAACGGGAAGTTTTGAGACGAGTATTGATTCTTTTTGCCATAGGAAATGATTGTAGCACAAAAAATGTTATTATTACACTTGGAGGCTACAATGAACACATTTAAGTTCTTTTTGGCACGCTTGTATTATAATATAAAACTCTGGCATCACGAGCAGGTTTATTTCATCCCACCATCAATCAAAGAAGACAGAAGAATGATGACGGAAGCTTTACAATTTTTCCGAGTCAAATATCATCTTTCCGAATTTAATGACAATGAATTCATTATTTGGTAAAGACTTTCGAGTTCCGGCCGTAACTTCAAAACGGCTTTTTTGTTGTGAAGAACGATGACCAAGAGTATTATGGCCTGCATGACAAATATGTCTGAATATAACGATTTATACCAAGTTAAAACCGATGAACATTTGGCCGATCTTTGCCGTAAAAAAGACAACTTGGCCTTTCAGGAACTGATGAATCGCCATGTCAAATCGATTCTTCATTTCATCCGGCAATATGCCAAGGAAAACGAGGAAGCCGAAGATATAACCCAAGATACTTTCTTCAAAGTCTGGAAAAATATCAGTTATTTTTCCAAAAGTCGGACCTTCAAGCCCTGGCTATATGCTATCGCCAGAAATACCGCTTTGGACTGGTTGAAAAAGAAGAAAGCTTTGGTTTTTTCCGATCTCAATGAAACAGATGACGACATGGATTTCGCGGAAACTTTGGAAAGTCCTGAACCCTTACCATCGCGATTATACGAAGATAACGAAATGAGCCAGGCTTTGAACAAGGCCATGATAAATATTCACCCAGATCACCAGGCTGTCCTCGTCCTTCATTACGAAAATCAAATGACCTTCGAACAAATAGCCTCGATCCTGGGCAAACCGATGAATACGATAAAAAGTTGGCATCGTAGGGCATTGGCAAAACTTAGAAAAGGGCTGGCGCACCAAATGGACGATGGTAGTCGTACCAATAATGCAGATACATCCACGCCAAATGCACACAAAAATTCGCCAAATTAGTAATATTCCGAAACAATCAGACGGTAATAGTGCCAACCAAAGGATTATTTTAGGAGTAATGACAAAAATACGAACACATGAAGCGAGATGCCTTCGCTTTCGCCTTGTTTTAAACATTGTCCTGGCCATCACCGCTTTGATTGTTTTAATTCCAACAGTCTCTTATTTTGCATATCTGTTTGGTCAATCTGAAGCCATCACCTATCTTTCGCTGATTTGGAGCGACAGCGCAACTATTTTGAGTAATTTCGGAGGTTGGACTATATCGACCATCAACGCTTGGCCTATAAACGAAACGATTGTTCTATTAGCCATTCTCTTGGTTTTGGCAAATTCCATCAGGCACATTTTCAAATATTGGGAAAAATCGGCAACAGACAGTCACGGATATTTACCTTATCAAATAATAAAATAAAAAATGAAAGATTTTTTTCAAAATAAAACAGTCTCGAAAATGGTTTTGGTTCTGGGTATTTTACTAGTCGCCTTGATCATATTCCAGACCGGACTCCTGGTCGGTTCGAACCAGGCCGGCTTTGCCTGCAAATGGAACCGGTCGTTTATCGATAATCCCGGTGGACCAGATTCGGTCCTTCGACCATTCTTGGGAAGGCACGGTGGTCCCAATCCCAATGGCGCCATCGGTGAGATAATCTCGACCAATTTCCCCTCGATCCTGATCAAAAATCCCGAAGGTCTTGAAACAATCGCAACAGTCGATTCGGAAACGGCCATAAGGAGTGGTAGACAAACCGCTTCGACCAGCGACCTTGAAATCGGAAAGAAAGTGATCATAGTCGGCCAACCAGATGAAGATGGTCGTATTAAAGCCGCTCTTATAAGAATTCTGCCTGAACAACCGAATAGTATATACATGAGATTCTCACCTCAAACTAATTCAACAAAATGAAGACAATAAAACAATTATCTACAAATATCCGTCAACACAAAATCTGGAGCATTATTGTCTTCCTTATTGCGGTTGTGCTGGCTTACTGGATATACGCAAGCTATTTCAAGGAGGCGGTTCTGCCGACATACGCGCTGACCAGGGTTCAAAACGGCTCAATTATTCAGTCTGTTTCGGGTAGCGGCCAAATCTCTGCTTCCAATCAAACTGATATTCAAAGCCAAGTTTCGGGTACGATCAAATCGATAAATGTTTCAGTTGGGCAACAGGTCAGGACTGGTGAAATTGTCGCCACGATTGATTCGGCCAATGCCGCCATCTCTCTGGAAAATTCACGGATCACTTTGGCCAAATTGACCAAACCGGCCAAAGAAAGCGAGATTGCCATCGCCAAAAGCAATTTGGCCAAAGCTTATGATTCCGGTTTCAATGCAGTGGCCGAGATCTTCCTCGATCTACCAACAGCTATTTCCGGCATGAAGGACCTTCTTTATAGCCAAGATGGATATCTTAGCGATCAAAATTCTTCATTTCTATCATCAATCGGCCGGACATATCGAGATTCAGCCGGCGTGAATTACGATGCCGCGGCTCAGATGTATCAAAAGACTTTACTTGAATACAAGAACCTTTCTAGGGCAAGCTCTTATTCCGATCTGGACAGACTTTTGTCCGATACCTATACAATGACCAAGGCTTTGGCCGAAGCTGTTACTAAAGCCCAGAATGCCGTCGATTACATAAGTACCAACCAAATCCAATACAACACAAATACGGCCACTGAAGCTCTGGCCAACACGACAACTTGGGCCAGCCTGATAAATAACAGCGTGGCAAGCGTCGTCTCCAATCAGAATGCAATCCTAAACAGCACCAATTCCCTGAACGATCTCCTCATCGGTTCCGATGCTCTGGACATAGAATCGGCCAGACTCAATCTATCTCAAGCCCAGAAGACTTATGACAATTATTTTATCCACGCGCCCTATGAGGGCGTGATCGGCCGGATTCCCGTCAGCGTTTATGAGCAGGCCGGTTCCGGCACGACGATTGCGACGATAGTCGGCAAACAAAAGATCGCCAATATTTCCTTGAATGAAGTCGATGCCGCCAAAGTGGAAAAAGATCAGAATGTCAAAATTACATTTGACGCGATCGATAACTTCGAGGTTTCGGGCACAGTTTCGGTCGTCGATCAGATCGGCACGGTCTCAAATGGAGTGGTTTCCTACGGAATCAAGATTATCGTCAATTCCGAGGATTCTAGGATCAAGCCGGGCATGAGCGTCAATACAACCATCATTACCAAACAGAAAAATAATGTTCTGATCGTGCCTTCGGTGGCAGTAAAAAAACAAAATGGTCAAAATTATGTCCAAGTTTTCAATGTTTCCCCCACTGGCCAAATTGATTCAAATAAGACTAATGGCGACAATACAGCGGATTCATCCAAAAAAATAATCGGCACGAAAAAGACAGCGTCGCTCACCACAGCTCTTATTCCGCAAAATATCACGGTAACGGTAGGCGATTCTGACGACATCAATACGGAAATTGTTTCCGGATTATCAGAAGGTCAGTATGTCGTCACAAAGACGACCACAACGGCAGTAGCTCAAATGACTACAGCCCCGAGTATTCTTTCCGGCATAGGCAACAGAAACCCGACGAGCGGAGTACGAGCTACGGGAGCAACTATAAGAACAGGCAACTAGGACGATAGCGGATTTGACCTACCGAATAACATTATGATTGAAGTAAAGAATATCACCAAAACTTATTTTAACGGAGATAATAAAACTCCGGCTTTGCGAGGTGTCTCTTTTGAGATAAAAGACGGTGAATTCGTAGCCATCATGGGACCGTCAGGATCCGGCAAGTCAACATTGATGCACATATTAGGCGCTCTCGATACACCGACTTCCGGCACATACAAACTGGATAATCAGGATGTTTCCAAGTTGAGCGACGATCAATTGGCTGAAATCCGCCGTAACAGGATCGGTTTCGTCTTCCAATCTTTCAATCTTTTGCCCCGTGCCACGACTCTACGGAATGTCATGCTACCCTTGGCCTATGCCGGCGTTCCCGAAGATGAGAGGCTCAAACGGGCCAAATCAGCACTGATCGCAGCCGGTATGACCGAGGATCGTTTCGATCACAAATCGAACCAACTATCCGGTGGCCAGATCCAGCGTGTGGCAATAGCCAGAGCCTTGGTCAACAATCCTGCTCTTATCCTAGCTGACGAACCGACCGGCAACCTTGATTCCTTGACTGGCGATATTGTCTTGGGTACATTCCAGAAATTGAACAAGGAACATGGCCGGACGATTATCCTTATTACCCACGAAAAAGATGTGGCGGAACATGCTGATAGGATTATTCACATAAAGGATGGGCTTATTGTTGAAGACGGCACAGGACATGAAAAAAGAGTTGTTGGCGATTAAAAAAGGGGCTCAATTCAAATATCAAATATAAAAATGACCACCAAAGACCTCCTCCACGAAACCATATCGGCCCTCACCGCCAACAAAGTCCGGACTTCTTTGACCATGCTCGGGATCGTGATCGGGATAAGTTCGGTCATCATCATGGTGGCTATTGGCCAAGGTGCCCAGAGCTCTATCCAATCGTCTATCCAATCGATCGGCTCAAATTTGATCATTGTCTCGCCAGGCGCCGCCAGAAATTTCGGATACGGGGCCTCGAGCGGTCGAGGCACGGCCAAGACTTTGACCATCAAGGATGTTGAGGTGATCGAGTCGGAAATTCAGAACTTAAACGCAATCTCTCCTGAAGTAAGTGGTCGTTACCAGATAACAGCCAAAGGAACCAACACCAATACTTCAGTAACAGGTGCTGTCCCAGAATATATGGAGGTCCATAACATCGCCATGGACCAAGGTTCATTTATTTCCGATGAAAATGTCTCCAACCGTTCAAAAGTGGCGGTAATCGGACCAACCACAGCCACCGATCTATTTGGCGAAGACAATGAAGCAGTCGGACAATCACTCCGGATAAATGGCCTTGAATTCAAGGTCATTGGGATAACAAAATCCAAAGGTGGCAGTGGCTTTAATAACCAGGACGATGCCGTCTACATCCCTCTATCTTCGGCCCAAATTTTCCTCATCGGAGATTCGGATTATGTCACTTCCCTGGCTCTTTCGGCTTCAGACTCATCAGTTATGAGCCAGGTTCAAGCAGACATCACAGACCTACTTCTTACCCGCCACAAGGTATCAGAGCCGACCATGGCAGACTTCAATGTTTTGAATCAAGCTGATATCGTCTCGGCCGCCTCGAGCGTGACCAGTACCTTTACCATCCTTTTGGCGGCAGTGGCGGGGATTTCACTTATCGTTGGTGGTATCGGGATCATGAATATGATGTTGACCACGGTTACGGAAAGAACCCGCGAGATCGGACTGCGCAAGGCTATTGGAGCCAAAGCCCGCGACATCAATGTCCAATTTTTGACTGAAGCGGTGGCACTCACGGTCATCGGGGGTGCTATCGGGGTTTTCCTGGGCTGGTTGGCCTGCTATCTTGTCACTTATTTCGGTATTCTAGAGACCACTCTTTCCCTTTACTCGATCGCTTTGGCTTTTGGAGTCTCGGCCGCTATCGGCATCATCTTTGGTTATTACCCGGCCAGAAGAGCTTCGAGACTGAATCCGATCGAGGCTTTGAGGTATGAGTGAGTATAAAAAACCGCTCGGTTGTTGTGAGCGGTTGTGAAAAAAGAGCCGAAGCCTATTAAGACTTCTTAAGAAAAGGGATCGTCACTTTGATATAACTGTCAGCGTTTTCGCGGAAACACAGAGTCAGATCTAGTTTAAATCTTTTGGCCCAAACAAGGAACAAAAAGGTTGCCTCCCCTTTGTCGGAAAACCCTTTGCTTCTTGAAAATGGGCTTAGATGTTTATCAGAGTCAGAAGTTTGAAAACAACCGCCGACTATACTTAGTGTGGCGTTCAATTTCGGTATCGATTTTTTCAGGATTTCCCCATCTTGATTGTCGACACCAATACTAATCCTCAACGTCAGAGGCAAATCAGTTTGATTAGCAACCAATGAAGTTATCGCCCAGGAAAGATTTATCGAAAGACCATTTTTCAAACCTATCTTCCTTGCCAGTTGTTGCTCGAAATGAGATATTCCTACAGAAGCGCTTAAGGTTTCCTGTTTTTTTCTCGACAAGAACTTTACCGTGTCTTTCAGAAAAGCCTTGATCCGACCGGACAAAAACGGATCTCCGTCGTCTTCCGAGTTGTTAGATTCGATTTTCATATCGCCCTTTCGATGGGCATCATCGATCTTCATGATAACCTCTAACTTTGACCAATCACCGGCCTTTACAATCCGGCGCAAAGCCGTTTCTGTTTTTTGCCATATATATTGGCTGTATGGCTTGACCCTGGCCTCTTCAATGAATTGATCAATTTGCCAATCGATATCGGACTGGTACTTACGGCTATTGTAATACAAATCAGGCATGCGCCGGATCATACTATTCACAGCCGGTGTATTCCAATAGCATAGCAGGCGTGTCGAAAGGTATCCGCCAATCGATGTGTCTGGGAACGAGGTTTCCACCAGAAACCTAAAAGCTCGAACAGTTATCCCATTATCCACCCTAACCGCCCTGTCGGCATACCACTCAATAAGTCTGTCCCCCAAAGCATAAATGCCGTGATGATCATGTTTACTTTTTAGAGACAGTATGATCTGTTCTGTCTTGTCCAACATCTGTAAAGAATCCAGTTTGGTAATAGCCACGACGGCGGCCTCAAGTTCCTCAATAGTCTGAACCGTCTCAATATACTCGAATGGGTCCATCTTTATGAGATTCATTCGGTGATCAAGTGTTCTTAATCTGTCCGGCAGTTTAAAGACCGGCCGTTCTTCAGTCTTTTTTTCATTTGTTTCCATATATTTCCTCCACGCAACACAGTCGCGATTTATGAGTTATTTCAACGAACTCGCCCGCATTCGCAGGCGAATTCTTTATATACCTGCTTACGGTCAATGTCAACATATGGTATTTTTCCGACTGGTGTGGTAAATATATTGGTAAACAGTACAAAGGATCAATATGAACAATGCGAGCATTACATTCAAATCAGAAGCCGAGATGGAAATGATACTTGCGGGAATCGAACCAAACGGTCCGTTTTTTGACGGCTTCTATGGGGATTTGTATCAATTGGCCGAAAGTACTTTGCCACCGCAACTGGCAAGAGATTCGTTTGAAAGTGCATTCAACAAATTGCTCGAGCGCACTGGCGGTACACTGCAGCGCAAAGTTATCAGCGCAAAAGAACTTTGGTGGCAGGCCATGATTGTCTCTGAACCACAACCGGAGATACTCAAAGAAGAAGATTTTCAGACCTGTTAACAGGTTCGACCAATAAACCTCGAGGAGCCCCAGGCTCCTTTTTTATGTGGGAATTTCTATAGCTTGGGCTTATCCAAGTCTGTTAACGAAAAACCTAATTTTTCAAAAATAAGATCTCGCAAGTAAATACTTCCGACAAGCAGAAGAGCATCGATATTTTGACCCATTCTAAAAGCGCCGTCTTTCAATTTTCCAACCGATTCAGGATATGAGGTCGGCAAATCATTGACAACAGACGATATGGCTTGCTCGGCATCATAAGCGGTTGGTGGATTTAGTCTTTGAACCTCAACAAGAAGTTTGTCTTTATAACTGTCTACAATCTCCTTTATTCCGCTTTCATTTAATATATTCCGACCATTCTCGTTGAGTTGTCGCGGAGAAAGAGCCGGAGCGTATTTGTCCTTCCATAAAATATCGACTTTGGGCTTGATTTCGGCTATATCGTTACCGATATTTTCGGTTTTTTCGAAAATCCTCTTCAAAAAATAGCCGATGGCCCCCAAAATAGCCGTTACGAGAACTGATATGAGTGTTGCGGCGAGTGTATCCATGCTTGTTATTCAATTATAACATGCCAGTCAATAGGCGAATGAGCCATTTTTTTGACATTGACTCCGCCTTATTTTTTCAGTAATCTTCAAGCAGAACAAGGCCGGTAATCACGCCGGATGTGAAATTTACATATGAATACAATTGAAACGACGGAAACGATTAACCTTGGACCGATTTGGTCGATACAACGATCAATCGAGGCTGATGTAGCCAGAAGCGAACAAATTCTGGCACTTAAAAATCAACAGCTCAAATCATTTAACCAACGAAACAAAGAAGAAATTCGGAAGTCGTTGGATCTTGGTAGAACAACCGGCGATCCTCTTCTGGATCAGCTTCTACGATATTTCGGTTTGGATAGACCGAAAATCAACGCGGTTATGGTCTGGAATCAAAGGATGATTGACGGAGCGGGGCAGGAAATGCTTATTCTCATTCCATACCTACAACAAGTCAATTGGCAATTGACACCAATTGAGGCGTTGGGTAAAATATACGGGATACTGTCGGGCGACCCTCTTGAGGTTAAAACCACATTTCAAGGTGACGTACTGACCGAAATCTGTTTGACAGTGCCTTTTAGTCGGTTCACCTTGAAAAATTTCCAAAATGTCAGAGAGCCGAAAATCTTGACGCGCAAATTAACGTTAGGCGCACAAGAGTTCGATAACACCGAACCAAATCCACGGACTATTCTATCGACTATGGTTAGCCAGAAAACAATTGTCGATGAATTGGGTGCTCTATCAAAAAATGAGAGCATCATCTGTCTGGGAGACAGTCAGAAAATTAATGAATTTGCCCTGGAGTTACAAGCTGTCATAGACAATGATGTCATTGAGCCAACAAAATTGCTCCAGGGCGCATAGTATGGAAGATCATTTTACCAAGGAGCCCTTCGGCTCCTTTTTTTATTCAAACTAATTTCAGACCAATTTCAATTTTTTTCTAATTTCCTTATAGTCCTCTATCCGCTCTCCAACCAGGTTCCAGAAATTCTTGGAATGATTGAATTCCTTGAGATGACAGAGTTCATGAACAACAATGTAATCCGAAACAGATGGATCAAGGTAAATTATTTTATAGTTGAAACTCAAATTACCCTTTCGGGAACAGCTTCCCCAGCGGGATTTTTGATTCCTGATAATGACTTTGCCGTATTTATAATTATAAAATTTATTGAAATGCTCCAGGCGAGCTGTGACCAATTCCAGAGCTTTGGCTTTATTTTCCTTGAATTGGGAACGATTGCGGGTCCTTAGTAAAGAATTGCCGATTTTAGCTGGATGCTTTTTGAAATATTCGAGTTTTCTTTCTATCCAAACCTGCTTCTTTGAAACAAATCGATTTACCAGAAAATTTGGAATGTGGTGGGGAGCGGTAACTCTAACTTTCCCGATGGGATAGACTGTAATGCGCATATGCCGAGCCTTGCCGCTTCGAACTAGAGTGTAGTCAATCATCGGCCTTCTTTATATAACCCAAAAGAGCCCTGGCCAATTTGATCTCGGTCCAGGAAATATTACCCACTTTTGACTTAACCGGACCGAGAAAAGGAGGCCGTGGATCCTCCTGCTTTTGAGCAACTTCTTCAAGGGCTTTTTCCAAGGCTATAAAATCTTTGGCCGATATTTCTTTTTTCAAATATCCAATATCCCTAACACTCAAAGTCTCACGAATGCCCTTGCCTCCACTCAATAATTTCTCGATCTGATCAATAACCGTCTCTTCTTTTATGCTTCTTTCTTTGGCAATCTCCTTCAAGGATTTGCCCGATTTAATAAGCGCGGCGGTTTTCTCATAAGTTGAAACCTTGGCTGGCTTGATTTGCTTGATCCTTTTGCCATCAGGACCAAGCGAATGGAGAGGCGCGACCTTGGCCAGGAATTCATTCTGGGCCTGAATTATATCTTTTTCGTCCGTATATTCCAAAATCCTCTGGCTTTTATCTGAAAGTTCTTTTAGATGCCGGTCATATTCCAAAACTTCCGGATGGACCTGAAAAGCATTCTCATGAAAACCAAGAATCTTCAAACCTTGCAGAGTCCGAACGCGCGAAAGAGCGACATAACCCATGCCGGGTGCGAATGTTTTGGAGAGATCGACTTCGACAGCATCAAGGCTCATGCCCTGGCTTTTGTGGACGGTAATAGCCCAGGCTAGACGCAAAGGATATTGATCGAGCTCGGCCAGAATCTTGCCATCCTCTTCGATTTGCCAGAGGGCTTTTTCGATCGTGAGTAGACGGCCTTCGGGATATTCAGGATTTGAAGCGGTCCTTATTACCGGATCAACTCCCCAACCGCAAGAAACAATCACTCCCAAAGTACCGTTAACATAGCCTTTCTCGAAATTATTCTTGACGCACATGACCCTGGCACCTTTTTTGAGCTTCAATTTCTCCGGAGCTAAACAGGATTTTTTCAATATCTCAACCAAAGGCTTGCGACCCCGGCTTATCATTTCATAAGTAGTTTCATAGCCTTTTATCTTTATCAATTCCCGCTCATTGACCGAGTCTACATCTATGTTGTGGGTATAAAGTCTAGTAGGTTCGATTATTTTAGTGTTTGAAATCGGTTTCCCAGTCTCTTTCTCATTCGGATTAACTATCTCCTCTTCTGTTTCATTACTTTGATTATTTTTTGAATAACGTCTTTTCAAATGCTCGCGAGCCCCATCGGACACTTCACCTGACCTGATCTCATTTAAGACGGATAAAATAGGGTCATCGGTCTGACGGAAATTCTCATGAAGATAGCAGATGTCAAAACTTGCTTCTTTCCATGAATTCGAAGCGTAGATAAATTGAGCCTCGGGTTCGCCCATTCTGGCCACGGGTGGAAGTTGGAAAAAATCACCGCAAAGGACAACTTGGATTCCACCAAAAGGGTCATTATTCTTTTTGATATGCTTCAAGATGCGGTTGACCATGTCAAAGCGGAAATGGTGGAGCATGGAGACCTCGTCTATAATGAGAACTTTTACCGCTTCCAATTTCTTTTTGACATAAGACTTCTCGCCTATTTCCGAAATATCTTCCAATGAAAGTCGATCTTTTATACCTATGCCCGACCAGGCATGAATGGTCACACCACCCATGTGAGTGGCGGCAATACCCGTCGAAGCGGTCACACCCACGGACACCTCGCGCTCTTTAAGGTATTTGATGTACTCATTTATGACAAAAGTCTTGCCGCTACCAGCTGGTCCAGTCACAAAGACATTACGCCCGGTCTTCAATATATCCAAAGCCTGCTTTTGGGTCATGGGAAGAGTATAACATCCCCGGGATGTGTCACATCCCGGCAAATAACAAAGAAAATGGAAAAGCTGTTCCAATATAGCCTTATTTAGAGCCATATTTCTGGATTCAGCCCTGCAAAGTGCAAAAATCCTTGACAAATATTGTGGGTATGCTATACTGGTATGGTACTGGTACATTGATACGTCAGTTGCGGGAGGAGAGGGTCGTTGATCCTTATATCCCGCTTTTTACGGGGCTTGGACGCATGCGTCGCGCCCCCGATCAACGGTTAGTCTCGGGTTGGGCCGACTGAACCCAATTCCAAATGAGCTAAATGGGCTTTTTGGAGAAAGTCGGTTAAGTGAACTCATCGGATGGT
>CAYIFO010000014.1:0-8166 GCA_964362725.1 uncultured Candidatus Saccharibacteria bacterium | reverse complement strand
AATGAGCTAAATGGGCTTTTTGGAGAAAGTCGGTTAAGTGAACTCATCGGATGGTACGCACACATATGAAAGAATGATTTGCGTATCTGGTTCACTTAAGATTTTTCTTTCTCGCATTCGTCCTTTGGTACATACGACGAATGCGAACATGTTTTAGAATGTGCCTAAGCTTTAACGCTCCCAGATGGAAATCTATAAGCAATATAACCATCAGCGGGAGGTTAGGGGACGGGACTCATAGGAGCCCCATGGTTGCCGGTAACGGCATCCGTTTAACAAGCTTATCTGTGGGGGTTGCCACAGGAAGTCGTCCGATCCGCATTGCGAGTATCGGCCGATTAAAAAAGATTTTGTTTGTCCAGTCAGCCAGATTGGATAAAAAAGTCTGAAACAACCTTGAGTTTCGAAACCCCTGTATGTCGCATCCAGCGATGGCAGGGGTTAATTTTTTGTCCATTTTTAGAATAAGTCACATCCCTTTTCGTTCTTCCTGCAAAATTTTTCTTTTTAGCTCGGCTCCCCTATTGTACCCACCCACCTTCCCATCACTTCTTACCACCCGATGGCAAGGAATACTTGGATCATAATTTTTATTGAGAATATTACCGACAGCTCGATAAGCTTTGGGACGACCAGATAAAAGAGCGACCTCTTTGTAGGTCAGAGTCTCCCTCTTGGGGATTTTTTTGACTATGGCATAAACTTTCTGGGAAAAAGAGGGGCTTTTTGGCATGTGACTATTATGATATCAAACATTCAGACAACCTCGACAGCGTATTTTAACCTTTTTTGAATCTTCCTTCATTAGAATTTTATCTCGGTCTGATATAGTACCGCGACAGGCCGGGAGTTTGGTGCGAACTCGGTATTGGTATACCAGAGTTCAAGGGTTCGATTCCCCTTCCCGGCTCAATGAAGTGTACCCCATTTAATACTGTTAATGCCAAACGGAGTTGACAAACACACTGCATTTGCTAAACTTCCATCATACCAATACCGAGTCCTGTCAAAACGAACTCTGGAAGAAAACCGCCTTAGGGCGGTTTTCTTGTGGTTAGCTTATCCAAGCTGTTAACTCTCCGCATCCCTTATAAATCCATGCGATTGCAAGGACCAGAGCTTGGCATATAGACCCTGGAGGTTCAACAGTTCATCATGTGATCCCTCTTCCAAAATCTTGCCGTGATCAAGGACGACTATCCGGTTCATCTTTCGGATCGTCGAGAGGCGGTGGGCGATGACGATAACCGTCTTGTTTTTCATCAGTGTTTCCAAAGCATCCTGAATCAGAAGTTCTGAATGAGAATCGAGACTGGAAGTGGCTTCGTCAAGAATGAGAATAGGCGCATTTTTCAAGATAGCTCTGGCTATGGCTACTCTCTGGCGCTCACCACCGGATAGCTTGATACCCCTTTCACCGACAAATGTATCGTAGCCCAAAGGCAAGGCGACGATGAATTCATGGCAATTGGCCAGTTTGGCCGCTTCGATAACTTCCTGGTCAGTGGCTTTGGTTTTGCCGTATTTAATATTATCTTTCAGAGAACGGTGGAAAAGAATGGGGTCTTGGGGCACGAAGCTGATGGATTCACGCAAACTGCCTTGGGTAACTTTGCTTATATCCTGACCATCAATAAGAATTTTTCCGCCTTGAATATCGTAGAGGCGCAGAACCAATCTGATCAGAGTTGATTTGCCGGCACCCGAGGGTCCGATCAAAGCCACCCTTTCCGCCGGCTTTATATTCAAGAAAATACCGTCGAGAACCTTTTTGTTTGAACCAAAAGCAAAGCCGACTTGATCGAGGTCAATAGCGCCATTGGTCACCAAGATAGGCTTGGCCTCGGGCGCGTCTTTGATTTCGTGAGTCAATTTGAGAATCTCAACCATTTCCTTGGCGTCGGCAAATGATTCGTAGAGATCGCGAAGTATCCGACTCGACCCCCAGAAATTGTCCATAAGACCGACTATATAAATCTGGATAAGGACGAAAGTACCGATCGAGACCAGGCCTTGACCCCAGTATTTAATAGCAAAATAGAAGATGACAAATTCAATGGCCACATTGAGCAGAGCTTGGATACCATCAATGATCATGGAAACATTCCACTTTTTGTGTATGGCATTCGTATGAGTCGCATTAGCCAAGCTGAATACCTCCGCTTCGTGAGCAAAGTTATTGAACATCTGGATAGTAGTGTGGTTGGAGAGGCTGTCGGCCAAAGCGGCCGTGGCCTTGGATTCGACTTCGGCCGAGCGAATATCATAGGGTATTTTCCAGCGAGAAAAGACAAACGCCAGGACTAGGTAGATCAGCATCCAGATGATTATGGCGATGGCGAAAAATTTCTGGGTTTGCCAGAGAACAACGGATATACTCATGACCTTGAAGAGGATAGGCAGGATCTCTTGAGTCAGACGATCGGTAACTCTTTCAAAAGAGCGCATGAAGCGATTGATCTTCTGGACCAAAGAACCGCTGAAGGTATTGGTGAAGAAAGCGTAGGAATGGCCGATGACATATTCGTAGGCGCGCTGACGCAACTTATTCATGGTATTGACTTGGAGGCGAATCATCAAAAAAACGTAGAGGCGCCAGGCAAGCCAGCCTAGAATATGCATGATGAGGATGAGGACTATGGCATGAAGGAGGGCCGGAGAAGCTGATACCGGATCGGGATTGGCGGCCAAAATGTCAAAAAATCCCTTGTAGTAAATGGGAACAATAACCCCGGAAGTCAGGACCGGAATAATGGAGGTTATGATGACTACGACAAAAGTCCATCGGTATGGCTGGGCGACGCGTAGATATTCCCTGATGACATCCATAACGGTCACCTTGGGGTATTTGTCTTGATGTGAAGACATCTCACCAGTTTAGCAGAAGAAAAGGAGTCGGTCATTATAAATATGTTTATACTTCTATTCAATTTGACTGGGATCTTCAAGAATGATTTCGGCTTTCCCTTGATAAGACCTGATCTCACCTCTTATTCGTACTTCCCTTTCATACTGTTTGGTATCGGGAAACTTATCCAGATCCGAAGCGAAGATTACAGCCGAAAATGGACAATTCTTGTAATTGGAGCAGAAATCAAGAAAGGTTGTATTACTTTTTGATTTGAAGACTCGCAGAACTTTACCCGTGACGACGACCTCCTCGCCGACATGGTCAATAGCATCCGCATAGTCATATTCGGGAAGATTGCCATCAGCAATCACAGCCGTATATTTACCCGCCACCGGTTTCTTTGAATTTGCCTTTATTTTTTCCTCACCTCTCACTTCACCGCCATTGTTCGCTAATAATGACTTGATGATTTCCAAGTATTTCAACCTAACGCTCCTATTGGTGCCGATCTCCAATATTTCATCATTAACCGTGGTAGCCGAGGCGGTCCAGTTGTAACTACCAGAAGCATAGGCTTTATCCGTTACCAGAACTTTTATGTGCATGATTCCTTCGGGGTGCTTTTGGGTCAAAACCTCTATTCCAGCTCCTTCGAGCATTGCCAAAGTATTTTTATTACTATCCAGACTGGCTTCTCGATCCATGATCCCCCTCACCTCAAGCCCTCTTTGTTTGGCCCGGACCAAAGCTTCGGCTATATCACTTTTGGTGAAAAAATAGATGGCGAAGTAAACATATTTATTAGCATTATCAATAAGACGAATGAGTTCTTTGTTGTTACTTCTATTTTCCAGTGAATAGACAACATTAAATTGAGAGTTGTAATAAGCTGTACTCATAATCCAAGTAGTGGTAATGAGGCAAGCAACAACCAGGACGAACAAATAAAGACGGCGTCTATTGTTTCTATCGACAAAGTATTCTTTTGTTTTTCCGAATGTAAGATGCGACAAAATAGAACGGGACCAGTTTATGATATCGTTAAACATTTTATGACTATTAACTGTAAAGTGGCAAACTGGCTTACAAAATTCTCATTAAGAAACTTGGAGAAGAACTTCCCCTTTTTTAATCCTTGGCAGGCAGGACAATTCTAGCATAAACGGAGCGACAAACTTACCACCAAACGAAACGGGAGATCGTCCCGCGCAAAGCCAAAAAGAAGACTACGGAAATCCCGGCATAAAGTCCGATCGAAGCCAGACCGAGGCCGAGGCCGGAATCACCAATATACAGATAGCTTCCGGCAATGCCGGTAATGACGAAGGTTGTAACCAAGCCGATTGAATTGAGAATAGAAAGTTTTTTAAGGCGATAAAAATGATCCATGATCAAGTAGACATTGGCTGCGAAAGCCAGGTCCATATGCAATGCGGCCAGGATACCGACCAATAGACCGAAACGCCAGTGAATAATACCCAGAGGATCAATAAAAGCGGGAGGTATATCCACAATGAGGCCAATCGTCAAAAGACAAACAAAAATATACAAAATATGCTTGGCCAAAATGAAGCCTCTGGACGACAAACGACTATACAAGGCAATCATGAAAAAGTTACTAAAGCCGATAGCGTTCAAAACTAAGGCAGTCGAACCAAAAATTGACATTATTCCTAGATCATCTGAAAAAAATATGGGCAGGCCGTATGTCAAAAGAGCCAAGCTGACAAAAAGCGAGGCCAGAAAATAATAGTAGGTAATCTGATTGCTTCTGTTTCCGATATAGGCTCGGTATCGACTATAACAGAACAGACCCATCATGCCGGCATCGAGAATAAAAGATATACCGCTCAATGAAAATGTAATTGTCATCATTGGTGACGAATGAATTGTTCGAGTTGTCCCTGATCAGACAAGGGAAAGGTGACCGTAAAAGCCGTACCGGTTTTTTCGTCACTTTCAAAGCTTATCGCGCCCCCGTGATCAACTACAATCTGATTGGTCAGATAAAGACCCAGGCCGGAACCTTCGGGGTTGAGACGGATAGCATCGTCACCGCGATTGAACTGCGAAAACAAAAGGGCTCTTTCATCATCGGGAATAGAATGTCCGTTGTTATGAACGGTTATCCTGGCAAATGATCCCTCTAAGCCAAGATTGATGCCGACAGCCGTTCCGTTTTTGCCGTAATAAATGGCATTGCTTATAAGACTGTGCAGAACAAAGCGGATTTCGTGTTCAGTACCGCTTATGAGCGGAATCGGACTATTTTCCTTGACCAGAGCGAAGGTCATGTTTCTTTCGAGAGCCGACAGAGAACTTTCGGAAATAACATCATCAAGACAACGCTCGAGATCGACCGGCGCGCGGGCTTTTTTGGATTGGGGCTCGGAACCATTGATGCCAACCAATAAACCCTCGACTATAACCCCGATCCGATTGGCCGCCTCCCTGGCGCTGGAAACAAGAGCCACATCCGGCATCCGGCTTTTATTGATTTCATCCTGAATTATGCTCAAAGCCCAACGCAAACCGGTTATGGGTGTCCGGAGCTGGTGGGAAATAGTGGTAATCAGCCGATAGTAGGACTGCGAATAGCCTCCCTGCGACTCCAAGGCCTTTATTTTTTTGGCGCCGGATTCAAGGACTAGACTTAGAGTCTTCAAGATTTCCTTGAGCTCTGGAGGCAAACTGGTTGGATCGATCGAATCAAGAGTTTTATGTTTGTCCCAGGTCTGATTGAGATTTTCCAAAAATTTCTCAAGGGTCAAATTAAAAATAAACTCAAAAGAACCGGCCGTGATTATTCCGGAAATCGAGATGAAAACAAGCGCCAAAAGGACAATCTGGACTGCGGATAAATCATAGCTTTGTTGGAGAAACGGCAGAATATAAACTGCAATCAGAATAGTCGATGTTACATTGACAATTGTAGCGGCAATCAGAGATCGTTTCATTTTCCAATTATAGCGGTTTTCGGTCATTTATTGAAGCCAGGCTCTAGCTTCAAACTATTTGAAAATCAAGCGTCTTCTTTTCCAGATCAGCCACCATGATCTTGAATGAGACCTGGTCGCCTAAAGTAAATTTTTTGCCGGTTTTTTCGCCAACCACAGAATAGGTCTTGGGATCAAAGACAAAATAATCATCGCCCAGATTTCGAAAATTAATCATGCCTTCAGATTTGGTCTCATTTTCCTCAACATAAATACCCCATTTGGTTATTCCGGAAATTGTGCCCTTGAATATTTGCCCGACCCTGGTACTCATATATTCGACCTGCTTGAGCTTTTTGGATGCCCTTTCGGCATCGGCGGCATTTATTTCCCGATCAGTCGAAGTCTCGGCGATTTTCTGGAAGACCTGAATATCGCGATCACCGAATGGTTCGTTCTTGAGATGTTTTTCCAAAATACGATGAACAAGAAGATCTGGATAACGACGGATAGGCGAAGTGAAGTGGGTGTAAAAATCAAAAGAAAGACCGAAGTGACCGATATTCTTGGTGGAATAAATAGCTTTTTGCATGGAACGAATGGCCGTCGTCCGGATCAATGATTCATGAGGCGTATCCTCTATCTGATCGAGCAGGCTATTGAAATCCTTGGCGGTCACTTCCCCATCTTTGGTTTTGAGATCATAACCCAGAGCTTTGACGAAAACGGAAAGATTCATGATTTTTTCTTTGTCCGGTATGTCATGAATTCGGTAAATGGCTCCGGTATCCTTCTTACCTTTTCTTTTTATGGAATCGTAAGTAAACTTGGCGACTTCTTTATTGGCTAGAAGCATGTATTCCTCAACCAGTTTGTGTGTATCCAATCTTTCCTTGATATCGACGCCAATTGGCCAACCTTTTTCATTGAGCCTAAACTTGATCTCCTCTTGCTCAAATTCAATGGCTCCTTTAGAAAATTTTTCTTTTTGAAGAATCTTGGCGAGATCATTCAACTTGATCAAAATATCCCTGTATTTCATGCCGTTTTCGGCGGATTCAACAGTCTGCAAATCCTTGGAATATTTTTTGACATTAACTGTTTCGCCATCGATAACAGCCTGGGCGGTTTCGTAGGTGAAGCGGTGATCTGAACGCATAATGGTTTTGCCGAACCAGCGCCGATAAATGCGGGCTTTATCGTCCATTATGAATATAGCCGAAAAACTTAGTTTATCCTCACCGGGATTCAAACTACAAAGATCGTTGGAAAGGGTTTCCGGTAACATTGGAATCGTTCGATCAACCAAGTAGATCGAGCAACCTCTTTTGACCGCTTCTTTGTCGAGAGCGCTACCTTCTCGGACATAATGAGAAACATCGGCTATATGGACGCCAATTTCATAAAAATTATTTTCATTGATTGATTTGTCTTTGCTTTCTTTACCAATATTGGACGGAAGTTTCAGAGAAGAAATCTCTTGATTATCCAATGACCGGAAGGAAATGGCATCATCAAAGTCTTTGGCATCAAAAGGGTCGATAGTGAAAGTTGTAACCGAGCGGATATCCCTTCTCTTTTTCATTTCATCGGCGCCAATCTTCTTTTCCTTTTCTTTGATTTCCACCGCTTCCTTTTCAACCGCTTCTGGAAAACCGATCTCAAAGCCATTTTCCAGGATTATCGATTCCATTTCGACATTATTTTCGCCTTTTGGTCCCAGAATTCTCACAACTTTCCCTTCAAGATCTTTCTTGGGATCATTCCAGGGCAAAATCCGAACAAAGACTTTGTCATTTTCTTTGATCAAACCTGTTTGATTTGAATTTGAAATCTCCCCACCCGCCGGTCCAATAAGAATATTGGTATACATTTTCCTGTCATCTGGCACAACATAATACTTACCGTTTTCAATCTTAATACTACCGACATATTTATCCTTGTCCCGACTAATAATCCTGATTACCCGCCCTTCTTTTTCAATAATTCCTTTGACTTTCTTTTCTGTAACGGCAACCTCAACGGTATCGCCGTTCAAAGCAGTATTAAGAAAACCAACATCAATATGGACTGATTCATCCCGATCCGGCCTCTTACCGCCCTTCCCAGGCATATCAACAAAACCCACCCCTTTCTGGGTGGTAGAGATGACGCCAATCATCGAATACTTGGCTGATTTCATGGTGTGACTGTACCACAAAATATTTCATATGGACAGATGTTTTGCAATAGTACTAGACAAAATCGCTAAATAATGATATTATAGTAGTTAGATCTCTAATACGAAGTCAGAAACGAAAGGTTGTTCAATGAAAACTAAAAAATTGGTGAATATACTCACGGCGTCTGTTGCCTCGCTCAAAAACGAAGGCAAATTCG
>CAYIFO010000013.1:10699-20560 GCA_964362725.1 uncultured Candidatus Saccharibacteria bacterium | reverse complement strand
GCCACAATTCATCCCTGTGCCGGAGAGCACAGGGAGTTCTTGTGGAGTCATTAAATAAGATCGTATCGCCGGCTTTTAATTTTTTTTGAGCAGGATTACCGGTCGCATTAGCGTCCCCCGGAGCATTTTTCCAAGCCGAATTTTGTGAAAGACCGTCGCTTGAATTGTTTCCATTGTCATAATCTATATAATATGCAACCGGCCCGACTGGCTGACTTTGTTGGGTAATGGTTTCAGTCCCAGCTGACTGGGATGAAACATTACCAGCAGCATCATAAGCCACCACTACAACCGGAGGGGTTCCGGAAAGACCTGTACTATAAAGTTCAGTGATTTCCTGACCGGAAAGAACCCGTCCGTATACCCGAACATCGTCTATGTTTCCCTGGAAATTGCTTGATCCATTTCCAAAGGACCCGACCTGAACTGTTCCTGTCCGGTTAGACCCGAGAATAACATTACGACTCATGCTCTCTACTCCATCAAGATAGGCTGCTATCCTGGACCCGTCATAAATCAAAACAAAGTGGTACCATCTGTTCAATTGCAGACTTGGTCCAGTAAAAGCGCCCTGACTATTGGTATAGTAGGCCACAGTCAAAAAGCCGTTATTTGTTCCGATCGCCCATTGTCTCACGCCAACGCTTCTTTGCCCCCCGATAAAGGTATTGGCCGGAAAACTAGCAATCGTTCCAAAAGATGATTGGTTTATCCAGCCGGCCACGGAAAAATTTTCCGGCACAGCAGATACATTTAAAGTGGTGTTCACATAATCATCCACCCCATCAAATTGTAAGGCTCCCCCCGCCTGCCCCGCTACCCAAGTCGGTCCATTGGTTAAAGTACCGGTATTGTTGTTTCCAGATGAATCTGTGGCGGTTGTTCCACTTCCCTCGTCAAACTTCCAGTGGCCCACCAAACCTGAACCGACTCCATCAAGAGCGGCCACTTGTCTGTGTCTAGGTACTATAGTGACAACATCGTCTATAACGGAGACAAAGTCGTTCCAAGAGCGGTTGATGAGGGTGAGAGAGAGGAGGAGACAGGAGAAGAGAAGAGCAGTGCCGTATTTGGTGGCGAGGGTCATGGGTGTATTATATATCAACAATTATATTAAGTACTCATTTGAATAGGTAACTCATGGTAAAGAACTGTTTTTATTTTATATCCCCTGCAAAGGATCGATCATCGTCCTTTGAATATTATCAGCTAGTGATAAAACACTATTGCCATAAGTTGTATTTCCCTTGACCAAACCACAAGCTCGGCCGGAATAATATTTGCAGGCCGCGTTTCTTTCAGCCGTGTAAGTTCCCTTGTTCGCGCCAAGATTGGCCATATAAATAGCCGAGGCCATGAAAGCGTGGGCGGGATTCCACGGGTCAGGCAGGCCGGAAATCCCCAGAGCCGAAGCGATTTCATCCTCCATAAGTAACCAGGTCGAAGGGATAAATTGGGCCGGACCCATCGCTCCGCCCCAACCAATATCGAGTGGACAGGAAACAACCTGTTTGGTCATTTCCCCGCCCAATTGGCGCAAAATCTGGACGAAGCCGGGTACATCCCGAGTCGGATTCATAACGCCGGCTATGGGCGTGCCGGTCTTGGCTTTGACACCATCACCGGTTTGAAGATTGGTGACATAGCACTGTCCAACATTCTTGCCCAAGGAAGATTCCTGGGTGATCACGGCCAAGATCAGAGCCGGTCGAACACCAGTCTTTTGCGAGGCCAAAGTGGCATACTGAAGAGCCTGACCAAAAGGAATGGCGGCGGCATCACGCAAAGAGAATAAAGCGGCCCTGATCTGGGCGGCTCGAGCTTGTTTTTGCGACAAAAGGGTCGAGTAGGCCTTTTCATTGCCTTTGCTTATGGCCAATAGCTGTTTTTGTTCAACTTGGTTGTTTTGAATGTTTTTTTGTTGTTGCTGGATGACATAGCGAGCGTCGGTCTCGGCATTAAGTCTCTCATCCAAAGCTTCTTTCTCGGCCGTAGTCGAGGCTCGATCGGATCTGATTTGCTCGAAGGTCAGACGCAACTCTTCCTGCACTGACTGGAAGGCGTCCAGATCGGAAAAAATCCCCGAGAGATCCGACTGGGATAAGACTATTTCGGGCAAGGAGTAATCGTCTATCTCATTGGTCTTGCGGAGAATCTGGGCCAAGGTGTCCCGGCCCCGACCGATCCTCTCGTCCAGGTTCTTGATTATTCCCTGTTTGGCTGAAATATCATTGCCGAGTTTTTGAATGAGGAGAGTCTTGGCCTTGATTGTGAGCTGGGCGGTCTTGATCTTGGCGTCGAGAACGGCAATATCGCGCGCCAAAGAAACACTTTTGTTCTGGGCTGAAGCCAATTCCAAAGCCGCTCTCTTTTGCTCTGCCTCGACTTGTTCCAATTCCCTCTGCAAATCGGCTCTTTCCTGGGGAGTCAGATTATTCTGGGCCAGAACCGAGACCGGGCTAATAAACCCGGCAATCATTAAAAAAACAAAAAAAAACAAAAGTCTCATGGGGCCATTATATCACCTCCGGCTGTGTCACATCCCGGAAGCCAGGTGTCTCTTTACTCCTTCCGCGTAAATGTGTCTAATTTGGTCAGCCGTGAGGACATTTGTATAAATAGCCAATTCGTCTATTAGTCCTTTCATAAAATGCCTAGTTGCGGAACTTTCGTTGCCAATGGTCACTTTTTGAACAATGTAACTATTTGATGCTGGACCAACAATTGTTGGTGAACCTATTTTTTTTCCGTCTATATAGAGCTGAACTGAGTTATTGCCACTATCAGGATTTGGATATGTTTTATATGAATAGGCCATATGAATCCATTTTCCTGTTGGAATTACATAATTGACCAAAAAGCCAGACGGATGCGTAGCTGTAGATGGTCCAATATTAAACTGGGTGTTGCCGGCTATAAAATTTATAAATGCTAGACGGGTAAAAACACCGAAAGGCATGCCGGCGGCGGTATTGTCAGAAAAATACACCCAAAGGCTAACCGTATAACCATCTGCCAAGCTTATACCTCTCGAGCTGATAATATTAGAATCAAGAAAATTTGTTACCACGCTTTGACTGATAGTTTCGCTAAAATCAAGAGAACTTCCAGATCCTGATGGTCGATTTGAAGAGTTTCTGGGGCATGTCCCCGTGCACGACAAATTTATCCCTTTTGAACCTTCATCAATCGTTCCACCACTGGCTTCATTAAACTTCCAAACCCCCAAAGCATTCGCTCCCCATCCCTGATACATATTACCGGCAAATATGAGACTGGCCCCGATTCGCGCCTTATCCCTGGCGCTTTGGAGGGAAACCAAAATGATCGAACCAAGCATTCCGATAAGCGTAACAACCACCAAAAGTTCGATTAAAGTGAAGCCTTTATTGCTGTGTTTCATCAAATGCTTCTGTTATAAAAAATAAAACTCATGCGATATCCGCATGAGATTATTCTAGCACATAAATACAATAACGAGAGCAGAGCTTATTTCTTGGCTTCAAAAGATTTCTTGTCCGCATTCGGAGTGACTGGAGCACCCTCGGTCGGGGCCTCGCCTTCCTTGATTTCCTTGCCCTTGGCTTCAACTTCTATGGCCGTCATATCGATAGCCGCCGGTGCTTCCTCGACCTCTTCTTTGGCCACGGCGATCGAAGCAATAACATCTTCCGGACTAATTTTAAGAACAACATTGGCCGGCAAAGGCAGGTTCTTGGCCAGAATAACATCGGTCAATTCGACTAGGCCTGTAATATCAACCTTGATATTATGAGGTAAGTCTCTGGGAGCGGCTTCGATCGTCAGATCGCGACGAACCTTGACCAAGATACCGGCTTTGTCTTTGACTGCCGGGGAAACACCTTCGAAAACCAAAGGAACATCCACTTGGACCTTTTTGCCTTTCTCTATAACATAAAAATCGGCATGACGGGGTTCTCCGGAAAGAGGATGAACATCGACTGCATAAATCAGAGATTCGTGCTCATTGCCGGAAGAGTCTTTGAGGATAATAACGGATGATTCACCGGCTTTTTTCCAGACTTTCTTGAATTCGACGGCCGAAACGACAATGGGCGTGGAAATTTCCTTGGGACCGTAAAAAACAGCCGGAACCTTGCCGGTTTCTCGGACTTTTGGGGCCCTTTGACCCTTCATATCGCGCTTTTCGATAACCAATGACAACATGGCGGTATTATACATGCCAAAGGCAAATAGTCAAAATCACCAATCGATACGGCATTTATCTAATAAGTTCTTGCTCACGCCGACTAAATAAAACCAGCCCAGACAACATAGGTGACAAAAGTGTTGGACACAATGACCATAATCAAAATGATTCTGGTCGAAAGAGGCAGCTCATATTTTGAATTATTCATAGGAAATATGTTACTACAATAATCGTTACGATAATATTAAAAGCAACCAAAGCAAGAAGAATCTTTTGGGCACCCTCCCGGGTTTGGACCCAGCCACGACGGATAAGCCAGCCAGTCATGCCAGTAGCTTCCGGTTGGCCATAACCAGGATTGGAGTACTGGTATTGAGGACTAGTAGGCGCAGACTGGCCGCCGCTTTGAACTGTCGGACGGTTTCGACCAAATGTATCCTCCTCAAATTCTACTCCAGATGACATGGCTATATTATAAACCCTAATGACAATCGTGTATAATGCATCGGCCTGTTGCCAGGGGTTACATCCCTTAAATTGTCATGAAAAAAAGAAATGCCTACTTAGACAATGCCTCTACGACACCTCTCAATAAAGGTGTTCTAGCGGCCATGCTGCCTTTTTTCAAAGAAAATTACGGCAATTCTTCCAACATATATGAACTTGGCCGGAAATCACGCCAAGCCGTCGGCCAGGCGACAATGTCAATTTCCAAAATCATTGGTTGCCGACCTTCCGAATTTATCTATACTGGTTCGGCCACCGAGTCCGATAACTTGGCTTTGGCTGGAGTGGCCAGGGCCAATAAAGAGAACGGCCGGAGAATTATCATTTCCAGCCTCGAACACAAAGGCATATTGGCCATAGGCGAGGCTTTGAAGAAAGAGGGTTTTGAACTTGTAGAATTGCCGGTAGACAAACAAGGCTTGGTGAATCTTGAATCCTTGAAAACTTCCCTGAACAAGGAAACAATCCTGATCTCGGTTACGATGGCTGATAGCGAAACCGGCACAATCCAGCCAATAAAGGAAATCGGTTCAATTATTTCCGCTTTTCGCACGGACAATGCCATCAAAAGCGGTCTTCCATATTTCCACAGCGATGCCAGCCAGGCCGCTGGTCATATGGACATAAATGTAAACAAACTTGGTTTGGATCTTTTGACATTATCTGCCCACAAATTGGGTGGACCCAAAGGTATCGGCGGACTCTATGTACGAAATGGTCTTCGGATTAATCCCATAATATACGGCGGTGGCCAGCAGAGCCGTCTGCGATCCGGAACGGAAAACGTGCCGGCTATTGTCGGATTTGGCAAAGCTTTTGAACTTATGGAGAAAAATAAATTAAAAGAGCGCGCCCGGCAAAAAAAACTACGCGACCGTTTGGAGAAAGGTATTTCGAGATTAATTCCCAAGATTGTCTTGAATGGTCACAAGATCCGACGACTTCCCAACTTTCTCAATGTGGCTATTCTGGATGTAGAAGGCGAAGCCTTATTGCTTCATCTCGATGAGTATGGCATCGTAGCCAATACCGGTTCGGCTTGCAATTCGGAAAGTTTGGAACCTTCCTATGTCCTTTCGGCTATGGGCAATCCCTATGAATTCGTCCACGGGAGTATTCGGTTTACACTAGGCCAAGAGACCACGAAACGAGACATTGATCATGTCCTAAAATATTTACCGAGAATAGTCGAAGGGTTACGGAGAATCTCTCCGCTCAATCTGAAACTTGATCAGAAAAAAATGGCCGCTCCTTTGGCTTTTATTGGCAACCAGACACCTCATTTCTTGAGAAATGCAAAAATCAAAAATCAAAAATCAAAATGACAAAGCAAAATGGAAAATATTCACGACCAAGAGCTATTCAATTCTAAATTTTAATCTGTCATTTTCCCTTTTGATTTTTACACTTTAATTTTTTATCATGACTTCAAGAAAAAACAAACCTGATGTAGTCAATAAAATAACCGGCCATTCCTGGGCCTATTCCAAGATTGTTCGTGAACATTTCTTCAAGCCCAAAAATCTTCTATGGGAAAATCCCAATACCGCTTCTTATGACGGCCAGAGCCTAGTCGGCAGTCCGGCCTGTGGCGATGTCATGCGGGTTTGGCTCAAAATTGACGCCAAAAAGGATAAAATCAAAGAATTCAAATGGCGAACATTCGGTTGTGCCAGTGCCATTGCCGCCACCTCGATGCTTTCGGTCATGGTCACGGAAAAAGGCGGCCTTTCGATCAAAAAAGCCTTAAACATAAAACCGCAGGATATTATCAAGCGTTTAGGTGGTTTGCCTGACAGGAAGATTCATTGTTCAGTTCTGGGAGACAAGGCCTTGCGAGCGGCCTTGAACGACTGGTTCAAAAAGACCGGTCAGTTTCAAAGGATTGAAGTCGAAGGGGCGAAACTAATCGATCCAAACACCAAAACAACTGAAGCCGACATTGAAGAAGCCGTTCTGGAGGGTGCCACCACGGTCGAAGCGGTCCAAAAAAGAACCAAGGTCGGCATCGGTTATCCGGAGTGTTTGCCTCAAGTCGAAGAGTTGATCCGGTTTTATAGAGAAAAGTATTTTGATGAAAAAAAATCCAAATGATTAAGAATGATCATGTGTTCCTTGTCATTCCCGCGAAGGCGGGAATGACAACACATATATTTCTTATGAAAACTAAACATTCTGGAAAAAATAAGAACGACAAAATCATCAACCGGATCGAAAAGATTCTGGTCAAAGTCCGCCCTTATATCCAAATGCATGGCGGCGATGTCTGGCTCCTGGGCTTCGAAAAAGACCAGGCCACGCTCAAAATAAGCGGGGCTTGTGCACATTGTTCACTTAGCGATTTGACGTATAATAAGCTCATCGGCGGACTTCTTCAGGAAGAAATCCCCGAGATTAAAAAGATTATTATTGAAAAATAAATAAAATGTCCAAACAAAAAGAATATATCCGCAAACGGGCTGATTCCAAAATAGGCAAAATAGTCATCGACCGAGATCTTTGCATCGGCGCTGCTTCCTGTCTGGCCGTGGCCGGCACGACTTATGAGCTTGATGACGAGAACAAAGCCGTGGTAAACGGACCCGACACGGCCGATGATGCCACGCTTATGATGTCGGCCGAATCTTGCCCCACCAAAGCAATTTTACTGTTTGATAAAGAAGGTAAGAAGATATTTCCCAAGTAAATCCAAATGACAAAGCTCAAATTCCAAATCAATGTCAAAATCCAAAGGCATAACTTTGAAATTTGAGCTTTGGATTTGATTTGTCATTTGGATTTTGACATTCCTACGAAGTTAAGAATGACGCAACCAAACACCTCTAAACCCTACCCCCTACATCCATGCAATCCTCTTACAAATACCTGATAATCGGCGGGGGTGCAGCTGGGGTTTCGGCGGCCGAAACCATTCGTAGTATCGATGCGACCGGCTCGATGGCCATCATAAGCGATGAGCCCTATTTGATGTATTCGAGGGTCATGCTCTCCAAACCTTCTTTTTTTCTGGGCAAAATCCCCTTTGATGAAATATATCTTAAAGGCAAAGAATGGTATTCCGATAATCATATTGATTTTTTGGGCGGTAAAAAAGCCGTCAGTTGTGATTTTCAAAAGAAAACCGTGACTCTTTCCGATTCTTCGGTCCTTCAATACGAGAAATTGTTGATAACGACTGGCGTTCTGGCCAGGAAATGGAAAGCGGAAGGAACAGAGAACAAAAAAGGAATATACGGACTGCGTTCGCTTGAGGACGGCCTGGCTATCATGGAAGCGATCAAAACCGCCAAAAAAGGTTTGACGATCGGTGGTGGTTTCATCAGTTTCGAAATGGCTGATCTTTTGAACTTGGCCAAGATCGAGACAACGATGATCATCCGCGAATCCCATTTCTGGGAACCAACTCTCGATGAAGCTTCCGGACAAATGATTGAGAAGGCTTTGACTTCAAGTGGAATAAAAATAATCAAAAACGCTGAAGTAAAAGTAGTCAAAGGTGCGGAAAAAGTGAGTGGCGCGATTATCAAAGACAACAAATCCGGTAAAGAGATCGAGGTACCCTGCAACATAATCATTGCCGGCATAGGCGTGACCAATTCGACCGGCTGGCTCAAAGAAAGTGGGCTACGGACCAATCTAGGAATCTTGGCCAATGAATATATGGAAACGAGCGCCCCTAATGTCTGGACGGCCGGAGATATTGCCGAATACAAAGATCTCCTTCTGGAAGAGAATGTCCAAATGGGCAACTGGGTCAATGCCCGCGAACAGGGCCGGATCGCCGGCTTGAATATGACCGGCCAACACCAGGCTTTCCGCTTTGTCTCCTTTTACACCACCTCGGGTTGCGGAATTAGTATTGCTTTCGTTGGCGATGTCACCCCCGGACCAGACCGGGTAGTAATACCACGCGGTTCGCCCGAGATCAATTCCTATGCCCGGCTCATTGTCGTGGGAAAAGAATTGGTCGGGGCTACTCTTTTGAATCGATCATCTGAAATGACTACAATTTCCAAACTTATAGAGAATAATGTCGATATTTCAGGTCATTTAAAAGAGTTGGGTGATGCGGGGTTTGATTTGAAGGGATTGCTAGTTTAAAGTGATGTTTTGAACCCCATGAGACAGCCATCTTTTAAACTCCCTACCCTACCATCCTGGCATCGACAAACTTACTTTAGCGGTAATTGCTTTTTATAATCAAAATTGCTACCGGCATGGCAATAAGTATTATGTAAAATAGTCTTCTAAGCCTTCTGTTTGACTCAAGCTGCCCCATGTCAACTTTTCTTGTAAGAATTAAAGATACGACAAAGAAAAAAATTGAGATAGGAAGAAAAAAGAAATAATATTGACCAACATATACAACACCAAAATTTGGAAGCATCCACAAAAGCGTATTTCCAGCCAAAGGCACTAGAACCAATGAGAACAGAATATACACTGTTCCAAAAATCTTTTCTATAGTATTTAATGTTTTCATGGTCAATATTATATCAAACTTTTTACCCCATCATCCTCACATCAACAATAACCGCCCCGTTTTCGCTGACCATAACTGGATTGAGATCAATCTCTTTAACCTCTGGATGATCAATACCGATCCGGCCGATGGCGACAATCACTTCCGCCAAAGAATCAAAATCAATAGATTTTTCACCGCGCAGACCATTCAAGATAGACTGACCTTTTATTTCTTTTATCATTTGGAGAGCAATCTTTTTCTCAAAAGGCGCTATCCGTATCGAAGTGTCTTTGAGAGCCTCCGTGAATATTCCGCCCAAACCAAATAAGACAGCCGGGCCAAAAACGGGATCGCGCTTCAGGCCAACGATGACTTCCCTACCGAAACCCATTTTCTGGACGACAATACCCTCAATCTGGGCTTGGGGAAAATTATCCCTGATTCTTTTCTCCAATTCATCCCAAGCCTTTTGTGTTTCTTCCAGACTATTCAGGTTCAAACGAATAACCCCCGCCTCGGTCTTGTGAACCAAATCGGGAGAAATGACTTTGAGCACATAGGGACCTTGGCCGATTTTGGAAATGATTTTGATGAGATCATGCTTTGCCGTGACCAATTCGCCCGGCAAAGAAAGTTTCTGCTCTCTTAGAATTTTCGTCATTTGAACAAACGGGATTTGGCGGAGACCGGAGGTTTCGGTCCGCCGAGGCGAGGCCTC
>CAYIFO010000013.1:0-10689 GCA_964362725.1 uncultured Candidatus Saccharibacteria bacterium | reverse complement strand
GATTTGGCCCGCCCGGGTCGTTGGGGGCCCCGGGGGGCGCCCCCGGGGGGCCCCGAGGCCTCGCCTCGGTAGAACCCAAAGCATCCAAAGCCTCCACCGCGTCCTTGGGGAAAGTGAAATTGGGGATATTGTTGTCCCGAAATATTTTGAGACCGGACTCAATGCTCGGACCGCCCAAAAAGACAGGCAGAATCGGTTTCCTTTCCCTGAATCGCAGGACTAACCTGGCCGTCTCTTCAACTTCGGTCATCATTTGCGGGGTGAGAATAAGGAGAATACCCTCGACATCATTTTCATTGACTATAATATTCAGAGTATCTTCATAGCGCTTGGCCAAAGCGTCGCCGATAATATCGATTGGATTTCCATAAGCGGCCATAGGCGGCAAAACTTTTTTTAATGCTTGTTTGGTTTCTTCTTTCAGTTCAGCCAAAGAAAGTGAAGCGGAGAGGTCGACCAGATCAGCGGCCACGACCGAAGGACCGCCACCATTGGTCAAGATAATCAAATTTCTAAGTGGCTTAATAATGCCCGACTGGAAAAGTTTGGCCATGTTGAAAAATTCCCGGACCGATTCAACGGCAATAATTCCGGCCTGACGGCAGGCACCGATGAAAACAGCCTCGGACGGAGCCAGCGAGCCGGTATGGGATTGGACCGCTCTAATCCCTCTTTCACTGCGACCGGCCTTAAGAACGACTATCGGTTTGGTTTTGGTTATTTCCGAAGCAATTTTCAAAAATTCAGGGCCGTTGGCCAACTTTTCGAGGTAGATTAGAATTGCTTTGGTTTCATTGTCCTTGGCCAAATATTTCAAAAACTCGATCTCGTTCAAATCGACTTCATTGCCCAAACTGACAAATTTTGAAAAGCCAATCCCTTCTTTTGTCGCCAAATCAAGGAGAGAGGTACCGAGAGCACCCGACTGGGAAAGAAATGCTACATGGCCTTTATGCGGACTACCATTGGCAAAAGAAGTGTTGAAATCATCAACTGGATTGATTATGCCCAAACAGTTCGGTCCGAGCAGAGACATATCGTTTTCTTTGGCAATCTTCAGACACTTTGTTTCCAATTCACGACCAAGTTCACCGATCTCGCCAAAGCCGGCCGAAATGATTATGGCTGACTTTATTCCCTTTGAAGCGCAATCTTCCAGAATGGAAGGGACAATATCGGCCCGGACGGCGACGATTGCCAAGTCAATAGACTGACTTATCTCTTTTACTGATTTGTAAACCTTGAAACCCAGAATTTCGCTTTCGGAAAGACTGATCGGATAAACTTGGCGTTGTTGGAGAGGTCGGACCTCTCCAACATTAACAGAAACATTCGTCAAATTGGCCATCAGAGCATAACCAACCTTGCTTTTATCGGAAGAGGCACCGATGACGGCAATTGATTGGGGATTGAAGAAGTTGGTCAAGTTCATGGTATTCAATGATAATTTTCAAAATCTAAATGACAAATCAAATCCAAAGCTCAAATGTCAACACGAAACAGCAGTGCTGAATTTGAACTTTGGATTTTGACATTGATTTGTCATTTGGATTTTGAAATTTGGATTTGGATGTTCCCTAACCCCTCCTCAAATGTCTCCTTGCTGACATCGTAAAATATCCCCAAAGGCACCCGACCATCATCATTTGTCACCAGGTTCAGAGCCTCATTCAAATCATTCCTAGGGTTACCCTCGGCAAGCCAATAGAGCTTATCCTTGAAATAATCCCGCGTGTCAAAAAAGGTTATGCAGGGCTGAATAATATCGACAAAGGCAAAACCCTTGTGGGCAATAGCCGCTTTCATAATCTTTTCCGTGCCGACAATGTCACCAGCATAGGTTCTGGCCACAAAAGTCGCTCCCGCCGTAAGAACAATAGATAGCGGGTTTAAAGGCTCCTCGATCTTGCCACCAGGCGTTGACTTGCCCTTGAAGCCTTTGGGAGAAAGGGCGGTGGCTTGACCGGTCGTCAGAGCAAAGACTTGATTGTCGTGAATCAAAAGCTTGATGTCGGAATTGCGTCTGGCGGCATGGATAAGGTGCTCGATCCCCTCGGAAAAAGAATCGCCATCGCCACTAAAACCGATAACGCAAAGATCGGGATTGGCCATTTTAATCCCGCTCATAACGGGAATAGGCCGACCATGCAAGGCCGTGAAGGTATTCAGGTTCAAATAATCGGAAATTTTACCGTGACAGCCAATACCGACCGCGCAAACTATATTCTCGGCCTTGAGTTTGTTTTCGGAAACCAGATCGGTCACAACCTTGCGAAAGGCCACCAAAATCTGTGAATTGGGACAGCCCGGACACCAGGTTATTTTTGAAGTTGTTTGAAGATTTAATTCCATAAGTGAATGGTTTTGAATTTATAAAACTTTCGCAATCTCTTCGGCTAATTTTACAACCTCAAACGGCCTGGAATCGTATTTCAAAATGTTATGAGTGACCTCAATCCCCGTCTTTTCCCGAATAAGAGCCGCCATTTGGGCATTGTGGTTGCACTCGATATTGATAATATTCCTAGCATCTTTCAATTCTTGAGTGACTTTTTTTGAATTGAATGGTTCGGCCCAAATAATCTGGAGCAGTTTGACCGGCTTATCGATATACTTGATCGCTTCCAAAACTGGTCCTTTGGTTGAGCCCCAAAAGACGATTATGTCTTTGCTTTCTTTGTCGCCATAGACTTTGACAGTCTCCTGTTTTTCCAATTCTCGAAGAAGAGTCTCGCCTTTTTTAAAGCGCTTGTCGATCATGGTTCTGACCGGTTCGGCCTCTTCAGCCGTTAGACCCATCGAATCATGCTCGTAACTAGTTATTTTGACAACGGTTTTGGGAGTGCCAGGAAAAGCCATTGGAGAAATACCGTCGGAAGTGATCTCATAGCGACCATATTCAGGCCCGGTCTTCTGACTCATGAGAGCCGGTTCAACTTTGATCTGATCGGCCAGCAAAAGAGAAGTCATGGAATTTTCGCAGAGAATTTTATCCAGAAGAACGATAACCGGTAACTGATATTCCCAGGCCAAGTTCATGGCCAGACCGCCAAAAAGAAAACATTCTTCGGGATCGCCAGGTATGAGGACAATTCTCGGGAATTCACCGTGACCGGAATGAATGGCTAATCGCAGATCGGTCTGACTTGAATATGTGGGAACCCCGGTCGCCGGAGCTTGGCGCTCGGCCACGGCCACAACCAGAGGTAATTCGGCGATACCAGCCATACTGAAAGCCTCTTCCATGAGCATAAAGCCGCCCGTAGCCGA
This sequence comes from uncultured Candidatus Saccharibacteria bacterium, assembly GCA_964362725.1. Lineage (GTDB taxonomy): Bacteria > Patescibacteriota > Minisyncoccia > Phycocordibacterales > PALSA-1337 > C7867-002. Next base: position 7,419 of record CAYIFO010000013.1, on the reverse strand, counting down.
ACCAACCGCCACCCGTTTGCCAGCATAAGAAATACCCAAAGCCATATTGATGACAGCCAGCTCGCTTTCGGGTTGAATAACGCGGACTCCGCTAGGCCGTTCGGCTCTGAGATCTTCCGATTCTGATGAACCGTCAGATTCAGAAGAAGCCTCAGGCTCGATGAGGTTACCCTCGCCAAGAGATCGCGAGGCCAGAAAATGGAGAAGACCAGTTACAGGCGTCATCGGATAACCGACATAAAAATTGAGACCGGCGGCCAAGAGGCCCCGACCAAAAGCTTCATTGCCGTCAACCAATTCTTTTTTTTGCTTGGCCGGAACTATTTTTTTGGGGTGGCGAAAATCGATCTTTTTCAAATGCTCGTAGCCGACTTCAGCCAATTTGATATTGACTTCCGGCATTTTATTTTTGAAAACTTCACCCAAGATCCGGTGCATCAGTTTCAAATCAAGATCGAGAAGATAACAAACGGCACCCAAAGCCACCGAGTTCCTGGTGATAAGCGGGGCCGATAATTGTTTCGTCGAAGCGATGAGCGGAACGGTTACGGCATTATTGCCTATCGACTTGAGATCGTTTTCTTCAAAGGTCTCCGCCAAAATAACAGTCTCTTTGTCAAACTCGGCCCGATGGAAACCGATTGATTCCTCATTGAGAGCGATAAGAACATCCAGTTTGGCGTGATCGGTCCATACCTTCTCTTTTGCAAAGCTTATCCTAGTAAAATTGTGGCCACCGCGAATAAGCGAGGGATAGGTATTTGAAATATAAACTTCGTAACCCAGCTCGCAAAGCAGTTGACCCAGATTCAAACCAGCCTCACGAACTCCGTCTCCGGCCGCCCCGCCAATGCCGATAGTGAATATATCGGAATGATGGTCTTTTGACATCCGTTAATTATAGCGTCAAGCGAGGATTTGTGGAAGTGAGACTTACACATAATCCGAGCGCAGACGATATATGAGCGAAGCGAATATAGCGTCAAGCGAGGATTTGTGGAAGTGAAATCAGATTCTTCGCCTCCCCTTTTATGAAAGCGACAAGATTGGCAACCGAGGTCGTAATAATCTCCTTTTGGGCTTCGGCCGTGAAAAAAGCGATGTGGGGAGTGATGATAACTTCGGGGCGATCACGCAAAATATGATCTTCAAGTAGCGTTTTGATCTTTTCCGCGTCCGAAATAATCATGTCCTTTTCTTCAAAAAATTGGCTTTCTTCCTTGAGATCCCTTTCTCCTTCCAAAACATCCAGAGCCACTCCACTCAAGATCTTTTTCTCCAGACCGAGAAGAAGCGCCTCCGTTTCGCATACTTCGCCACGGGCCGTATTGATGAGTAGGGCGCCTTTTTTGAATTTAACAATATTATCCTTGTTAATGAGGTGCCTGGTCTCTTTGTTGTTGGGCACATGGAGAGTGACGATGTCTGACCGGCTCAAGAGTTCATCCAGAGGCACATAGTCAAAGCCGATTTTTTTGGCCTGCTCCTCATTCTTGAAAAGATCATAAGCGATAACATTCATCCGGAAAGCTTTGGCCAGTTCGGCAACATTGAGACCGATCCGGCCGGTGCCAACTATGCCGATGGTCTTGCCCTGAAGATCGAAACCCATGAGCTCACCCGTGTTGAAACTGCGGCCGCTTTTGACCTCATGGGAAGCCCTCAAAACTTTTCGGGACAAGGCCAAAATGAGGGCAAAGGTAAATTCGGCCACCGTTCGTGATCCATAGGCTGGCATATTAGCCACTTTTATGCCTTTTTCTTTGGCATAACCGCAATCGATATGATCGAAGCCGGTTGAACGGGTCACGATTAATTTTAGATTGGGTATTTGATCAATAAGCTCTTTGGAAAGGTTTGAGTTGATGAAAATCGAAATTATTTCCGCTTCTTTGGCCAATTTAACGGTTTTATCATTCAACTTATCTTCTGTATAAATAATCTCATAGCCAGTCAACTCGCCAGTCTTGGCGATTAATTCTTTCAAGCCAGTCTGCTCTGATGCTTTTGATTCGTAAAAAGTGATCTTTGACATGGCTGAATTATAGCATTATAATGCCCTTATGTTCAAAAACAAAACAGCTATTGTGACCGGTGCGGCCAAAGGCATCGGTTACGGCATTGTTCTTAAATTGGCCGAGGGCGGCGCTAATGTGATCATGGGCGATAACGATCAAGAAGAAAATATAAAGGCCGCCCAGGAAATTGAAAAGAAAACCGGATCGAAATGTTTGGCGGTTAGTTGCGATGTTTCAAAAAAAGCCGATGCTGACAATATCGTTAAAACCGCCATCGATAAATTCGGATCACTTGAAATACTTGTCAACAACGCCGGCATATTCCCTTTCAAGCCATTCCTGGAACTAACCGAGAACGATTGGGACAAAGTTCTCGATATTAATCTTAAAAGCATATTTCTTTGCTCTCAAGCGGCCACCAAAGTCATGAAAGAGGGTGGTAAGATCGTAAGCATTTCCTCCATAGCCGCTTTTGTCGGCTTTGAAGGCCTGACTCATTATTGCGCTTCCAAAGGTGGCATCAACGGATTAACCAGGGCTTTGGCCTTGGAATTGGCTCCCAAAAAGATCAACGTCAACGCCGTGGCGCCGGGATCAATCAAGACGCCGGGATCAAGCAGTGTCACTGACGCCCAAGTCAAACAGTTAAACGAGTCAATTCCCTGGAAAAGGATGGGTGAACCGGAGGATATTGCCGAGGCTGTCGCCTATCTGGCCTCTGAAGCGGCGGATTATGTGACTGGACAGGTCTTGATCGTTGATGGTGGCTGGACATTAAGATAGGCTCGTGTTGGAGAGGTCGGACCTCTCCGATGAATATGTCTGAAAAATTACCAAAAATAAAAATCGGCTGGTTCACTTTCTCCTGTTGCGAGGACAATACGGTTGTCATGACCGAGGTTATGAACAATCATTGGCAGGAATGGAAAGAACTCTTTGATTTCCGTCATGTCCGGGTTTTGAAATCCAAGAATATCATGGACGAATTCGATATTGCTTTCATCGAGGGCGCCCTGGCCTCGGCCAAACAAGAGGAACAGGTCAGGAAAATCCGAGGCATTTCCAAGAAACTGGTGGCCGTCGGCGCCTGTGCCGTGACCGGATTGCCTTCGGGCCAACGCAATAATTTCACCGAGGAACAAAAGGCTAGTATTGATTTCTTGATTACCCGCTTTGGCGCCTTACCCTCGGTCAAAAAAGTTTCCGACGTCGTCAAAGTGGATATTGAGATACCGGGCTGTCCGATGGATCCAAAGGTCTTTTTAGAAAAAGTTAATAGTTTGGTCACCGACCTTCGGGATGTGTCACATCCCTAATATTATGCATACGTTCGATCTTTCAATGGAACATATCACCAAAGTCGAGGGTAACGCCTCGCTTAAGTTAAAGGTGGAGAACAATAAGATCAAGGAAGCCCATTTTGCTATCGAAGAATACAAGCGCTTTTTCACCGAAGCCATGAAGGGCAAGTCAGTTGCCGCTTTGCCACCGCACTTGGCCAGGATCTGCGGGACTTGCTCCAACGCCCACATCATGTGCAGTATCGAAGCCTGCGAGGACGCTCTGGGTATTGAAGCTACTCCTCAAACAAGATTACTGCGTACTCTCACAATGCACGGCCTTATTATTCGCGATCATGCTCTTCACCTCTATCTTTTCTGTCTGCCTGACATTTTCGGCAAGGACGCTTTTCTCGACCTAGACGAAAGCGATTCCGTTCAACATCAATTGCTCCATGATGGCTTTGACGTCAAATCGGCCGGCAATTATCTAGCCACCCTGATTGCCGGCCGGAGCGTTCACGCCACTTACCCGGTCGTCGGCGGTTTCCTGCATTTCCCCGATGGAGCCGGGATCGAAGAAGCAGTCGATAAACTAGAACATGTCCGATCAGCCGTTCTGCGCCTCATCAAGATTTTTTCCGAAGCCCCTTTCCATTTTGACCGCCAGACAAAGTATATGGCTTTGGTTCCAGACAAGAGTTTTGGATATGTCGGAGGAAAGATCATTACCAGCCAAGGTGAAAGTTACGAGAGAAAAGATTTTAGATCGCATTTGGAGCATGTTGTCCTGCCCTATTCCCAGGCTTCAGCCTATACTTACCAGGGCGAGGGTTATATGGTCGGCGCTTTGGCCAGGATCAACTTGGCCAAAGACAAATTGCATCCCAAGACCAAGGAATCGGCCGCCGAGGTTTTGAAACTCTTTCCTTCAACTAACATTTTCATGAATAATGTCGCCCAAGCCATTGAAATTCTTCATTCGATAGATGAGTCGATCGATATCTTGTCCCAGAATGAATTCAAGCCTGAACCGATCATTAAACCTATCTTCAAGGACTGTGTCGGGGTGGGAGTGATCGAGGCCCCGCGTGGCACGCTCTATCACAAAGTCGTGATCGGTGCTGATGGCTTGGTCAAAGAAGGCGAAGTGGTCGTGCCGACCGGACAAAATCAGATCAATATCGAAAGAGATATAGTTATCTTAGTCAATCAAATACTTGACCAATCAACAAAGGATGATTCTGGCTCAATCAAAGAAGACGCTCAATTGAAAGAAAAAATCGCTTTTGAAATCGAAAAGTTAATTCGCGCCTACGACCCTTGTATGAGCTGTGCCACGCATTTTCTCAAGGTTGAATGGGAAGAAAAATAGAATCGTGATATAGTCTGGCCGGAAGGAGTATGTATGGACGAACAAAAAATGACCGGACAGCAGTGGTTCTTGCGCTATGCTGGACCGTGTCTGCGTTTGCGCCTGGAAACAGACCGGATTGATCAAGAGATTTATAGTCAGTTACAACGCTGCCTCAAAGACAGGCTTGATCCTGATGAAAATTTACTCAAACAGGGATTTGGTGAAGCCTTTAACTCTTATGTCAAAGTAGGCATTGAACCACGCTGGAGCACGGAATCAGTTAAATGGTACTGGCATAACCAGCATCGCCATGAATCTGGCATTAAAAGAGATGTCTGGTCGGGCACGGTTATAGCCGTAAATGGAAGAATGGTGACGATTAGAATAGGGCACGCAACTATTTTAGTTGAAAATTTTTACAATCTGGAAGTGAAGATTGGTGATAAAGTCTTTAACCATCAGATCTATCTTATCGAGATTCTGTAGCCTTTGCAGAATTCTAAACCGCTCGCTTGAGGGCGGTTTTTGTTTTCTCCGGGATGCTTCACTCCCCCAACCCCCCTATTCCCTGTTCGATGGTCGTAAAGATATTGTTAATCAGTGTCCTCACCACCTCCCACCAAGTCGGTATATGAACTTGGGTAATATCAGTCGAGGTCGGAATGGGTATGGAGGAGAATTGATCGGGAGAAAGCGGCTAGTTGTCTGTGTCTAGGTACTATAGTGACAACATTGTCTATAACGGAGACAAAGTCGTTCCAAGAGCGGTTGATGAGGGTGAGGGAGAGGAGAAGAGAAGAGCGGAACCGTATTTGGTTGCGAGAGGCATGGGGTAATTATAGACTACTTTCTACAATCACTCTATTTTAAATTCAGCAGTATGCATTTCAAATACTCGTCATAATCACCAATATCTTTCCTCAAACTTTCTAGAAATACCACTGGTTTTACGTCTTCGTACTGATGAACAATTCGGTTTCTCAATCCAACGGACCGGCCGATTTTCATAGCAAACTCTTTCGGTAAAATATTATTCTCACCCATGGCAGTAAATGTACTCTGAAGATCATCCGGAATGCCATACCCGCCTTCTTTTATGTAATGATGATTGATATCAATGGCATAATCAACCACCAACTGAAAATAACGCTCCAAAACAGCCAAATGATCGCTCGAACAAAGTATATCATCGTCTGATAATTCGAGTTTGGTTCGAATCTTTTCAAGATTTTCTTTGATCCGTTCGATCTTGGAAAGAATGAAAGTCTTCTCAATTGGCATGATGTATTTTGATTAAATTAGTATTAAATGCCATATTCGTCACAAAGCCTTTTGTATTTCAGATCATACAGAAACATATTCTCATGCAATCGTTTTACGGCGTATGAAAAGAGGTTAGGAAAAACCATAACGCCGTTAGAAAATAAAAGTTTGGCTTTTTTCATTATTTGATACATAAAAGCCGGCGATGTCTTGTTTAGATAAACTACATCAACTGCTTCAGTCTCAAAAAGAGGTGCTAATTCACTGCCAAAAGTTAATTGGTCTTCAAAAGAGAGAGGGATTTTTTTGGTGTAAGCAATGTCCACGTCGCTTTTGATAGTAGCAGTATTATCAGCCCGTGAACCAAAAAGAATGATCGTATCAAGACCATATTTACTGGCCAATTCAGCGACTTTTGATTTTACACTATCAATATCCATACCAGAACTCTATCATCTTTCAACCTAAAAATCCACGGGATTTTTAGGTCAGAATTTCCCCCATCGTTATCCCACCACCCTCCCCACCCCCGCTTTAATGGTCCTCAGGAGGTTCAGGAACAGTGTCCTCACCACCTCCCACCATGATATATTATAGATTATTTTGTGAAAGAGGAAGAAATTAGAGATTTATTTATTCAATTATAGATTCGGTAAGTCGTTTAGCCTCTGATATAAAGAAATCTTGCCATCTTTTCTCATCAATCTCTTTAACCATATTGGGATAGTCTTTCAATACAGGCGCCTTCATAAACTGCCCGGCAAGTTGAAGCGAATTTATGTACGTATCAAATTTCACTTGCGCTTTTTTGGTAATTTCATCAAGATCCCACGATTTTTCCTGCATTAAAATGCAGTATAGATCAATAAAATCTCTGCAACGCGGTTTTTGATAGATTGTAAATAATTTATTAACAGCAATGTCAATCAGACTGTCTATAAACAAACTGCCAAATTTTTTTACCGATTCAATTCTCGTAAAAGGAAAAAAAGTAAACTCTGTTTTTATAGTATCATCTGCAAGTTCGAGAAAAAAAATATTACGATTGAAGCTTTGCTGATAATTGATTTTTACTATCTGAACCTTATCCTGAAGTTTTTTCAAAATCGAAGAAATAAAGAGAGGATCAAATTCGTTTTCGGAAAAGAAATCCAGGTCTTCGGATAATCTGTGTTGCAAGTAAAACTCAGCCAAAGCCGTACCACCGGAAAGATAGAAGGAGTCAGTAACCAATTTTTCCTGACTCAATAATGCAAGAATATTGACTTGATTTTTTGAAAGTATTGATGACACGAATATTTTAGCCGAAAATAGCCAGATGGAGAGCCTTTTTCTTCCACTGATCTAGATTTAGCCTGTTCCAGTATTTAATAAGATCAGTTTTTTTGGCTTTAGAGGCTCCGATTCCCCAATTCACCCATTGTTCAAGTTTCCAGATAGAAAAAGCTTCTGGATCCTTCTCAAGTTTCGTTGTGTTGATTGACCAATGCTTTATCATTAC
>CAYIFO010000012.1:19164-21889 GCA_964362725.1 uncultured Candidatus Saccharibacteria bacterium | reverse complement strand
TAGCATAGAAACTTGACAGTGTTGTGCCAAATAATATAGACTTACAATACAACTCAAATGCAAATTCAGAGATCAAACTTCATTAAAAGCCTCTCAAGCCTTCGCAAGGTAAACCTTTGCGCATGGCTCTATACCCATTTTTATGACGGAGGTTTGAAGTATGATATATAATTATGCCTAGATAACGTATTTATATAAAGACTCAAACCTCCGGAACACCGGAGGTTTTTGTTTTCGGGTTCTGATGCGAGATGAACTTTCGCACCAGCACCTGAGCATAGAACGCTTGGGACGGGCTGGATAGTACATTGCAAATACAACTTATATGAGTGAACTTATCGTTCCACGTGTCCCGTCTCACACTTTTGAGGAGCCGGAAGTCTTCTACACCCTTGATAACGGGCAAACCAGCAACTCAAGGAGCCGACGGGTCGTCGAAGCTCTCGCCAGTCTAGCAGATGGTTGCGGTTACAGAGCTGTTGTCTGCGCAAATGCCGAGGAAGCTTTAAGACTTTCGGGTGGTCGTTCGGTAGCCTTCTTCGACACCAACACTGGCCGGAATGAATTCAAGCCGACCATGACTATTGGTAGCGATGTTCCGCAATGGGTGCGAGGCACTCCTTGGTGTATCCGAGTCGGTCCAAAATGCGGTGCCAAATCGAGGATCCATCGTTGTGCCCGCCAGACCAAAGCGATCTTTGGAAAATGCTTCAGAAAGCAGATAGAGAAAGAATGGTTTCCTTGGGGTCAGCCCAGAAGGGGAACCGAGGGACCCAAGGAAATTATCGAGATCAATCCTGAAACAATCAGCGTCACGGTTGCCGCTTTGAATAGCGGACCAGATTTGGCTATGGCGATCGCCGATACGGCATTTGCCCTCGAACTTCCCGTAGGCTCAAAGATCAGTTGGATCAGAGTCCTGCCTGCGCCGATAGGCTATCCATTGGAAAGCATCCAGTCGGTCGCGACGGCTCTGCAACATTTCGAGCAAGTCTCCCAAAGCCTTCTAGATAGCGACGGCGAAGTGAGAAGGATCATTCTTTCTGGGGTGACTCTTCGAGAAGAACGGCTTCGAGAGCCATATCTCAAGCCGGGAGTATCCTGCTTTACCGTTGCTCGTCCGGACCTTCATTGGACGCCTGATGGCCTCAATGCTTCGGAGAATGACGAGATGCCAGGTGGCATGCCGGAGCTTGTTCTCCTCGATCTGGCCTATGGTCTCAATCAGGAACGATGGAAAGCCTTCTTCGACGAGCTTACTCGTCAAGGGCCGCTTCTCTTCCTGATCTCGCATCGATGGTCCGCATGCTATGTGCCGGAAACGGCCTGGCTAGTTGGGCATCTTCGCAAGCTCGGTTATAACGCTCGTCTCCTTATGACTGACAAGCTCGAAGAGCTCTCTATCACCGACGCCGTCTATCACAATGGCGAGCGCCTCGGCACGATCTGGAGGCAATTCCCCATATTCGAAACCGAAGGTAAGCTGGCTGATCTGGTCTTCGCTGCTCGGGCGGGTAAGGTCAGGATGTTCCCAGAATGGGCTCATTTTGGGAACAAGACCTGGTTCTATGTGTTCTGGAAGAGGCAGGAATGGTTCCGCGCTAATCTTGGCGAGGCAGACTTCGGTCTCTTATCCCAGGTCCTGCCGGAATCGCATCTGGTCGAAGGGAGAAATTCTTTCCCCTTCACCGCGGCTTCGAGGAACATATCCGACTTGACCCAGCTCAAGAACTTGCCAGAAGAAAGGCGCAATGAGCTGGTCATGAAGATCTGTGGGGCCAATAGTCTGGCCGCCCGATCCTACGGCGTACTTATGGGCCGGGGAATCAAAGATTCTGATTGGTCAAATTGGGTGGATCAGAGGATCGTTGCTCGAGAACCGTTCATTGTCCAGAGAATGTTCCAGACAGGGATAGCTTCTCTGCCGGTTTGGAATACCAGCAGGCAAAGGGCGGAGATGTTCCGTTGCCGGATCCTTATGCGACCTTGGGTATTCAATGGAAAAATCATTGCTGTCCATGGCTGTGCCGTGCCCCGGGAATGTTTCAAAGTTCACGGCATGGTCAGTATGGCTGTGGTACCGGTTAACTTGGTCTAGTAGCACCATATAAGTATATGTTGCGCTTACATGCTGGCGAATCTTGCGTTTGCCAGCTTTTAATACAATTATGAATAAAAATTTATTACAAAGATTCTATCAGTTTGGCTTCAAAGTCGGCTTGCTTAAGAGCGGAAACTGCCGGGGCATTTCTGATGTTCCGGGCATTACAGTTGGTCATGTTACCAAAATAAAGGGCTCGGACATTAGAACCGGACTTACTTTAATAGATCCCGGAATTAAGGATCTTTTCAGGAATAAAATACCGGCTGCTATTTATGTTGGGAACGGTCACGGTAAACTGGCTGGATATACGCAAGTTGAAGAGCTTGGAACTCTAGAAGCACCAATAGTTTTAACCAATACTTTGGCAGTCGGTCCTGCAATGCGTGGTTTGGTTGATTTGGTTATCGGACAGACTCCAGACATAAAGCCACTTGAAACTATTAATGCTATTGTTGGAGAAATAAACGATGGACGCCTGAATGATATTCATGCCAATAATATATCTGGACAAGATGTTAAGTTGGCCTACGATTCAAGGTCGAAAGATTTTCAAATAGGTAATGTGGGTGGCGGCACTGGGGCCAGGGCTTTTTCTTGGAAAGGAGGCATAGGAACGGCTTC
>CAYIFO010000012.1:0-19064 GCA_964362725.1 uncultured Candidatus Saccharibacteria bacterium | reverse complement strand
GTGGCGGCACTGGGGCCAGGGCTTTTTCTTGGAAAGGAGGCATAGGAACGGCTTCACGAACGATCAGTCTCAAAAAGAAGAAGTATACAGTCGGCGTTCTTGTTCAGACCAATTTTGGCGGATCCTTGAATATTCTTGGAGTACCAATCGGTGAAATTCTTGGCAAGAATGATTTTGGAAATGTCCTGCCAGAAAAACCAAATGGTTCCTGTAATATTGTTTTGGCGACTGATGCTCCCCTCACTGCAAGACAGCTCAAAAGAATAGCTAGAAAGGCATTTCTTGGCATGGTCAGGACCGGCTCGATAATCGCTCACGGTAGCGGAGATTATGTCATCGCCTTTAGCACCAATAGGACAGGTCTTGAAAATTCTGGCCAGATTGGAAAATGCTTGTCTGATGAAAGCCTCAATGCTTTCTTTTTGGCTTCAATTGAAGCCACCGAAGAAGCTATTTATGATGCGATCTTTGCCGCCGAGACCATGAAGGGACAAGGCGGAAAAATTCTTGAAGAATTGCCCAAGGGGAAAGTCCTTGAATTGCTCAATAAATATGCCTATCAAGCCAAAAAATAAACACATCGTCGGCATTATTGGCGGAATGGGGCCAGAGGCAACAGTGGAATTGCAAAGGCTCATAGTCAAATACACACCAGCTAAATGTGATCAAGATCACATAGAGGTCATAGCGCATAATAATCCGTCTATCCCTGACAGGACGAAATCGTTGGCAGAAGACGATGGTCGAAGCTATTCCGCGGCTGTGATCGCTTCGGGAAATACGCTTATAAAAGCCGGAGCCACTATTCTCTGTATGCCCTGCATCACTGCCCATGCCAGGTTCGAATATATTCAAGCAGCTTTGTCGCGAAAACTCATCAACCTTGTAGATCTTGTCGCCGAGAAGATATTAACCGATAAATACAAGCAACCTGTAGCGATTTTGTCTACGGAGGGATCTAAAAGGGAAGGAGTCATAGCTCGATCTTTCCTGAAGAGCCAAATCACTTTTGTCTTACCAAACGATGATTGCCAGATAAAAGTATCCGAAACTATTGGTAATATAAAAGCTGGAAGAAAGGGGATTGCAGAAAAAACCCTCGAACAAATCATTAAAGATCTAAAACAACAGGGAATAATAACATTGCTCTTGGGTTGTACTGAGCTTGCTATGCTTGAGGATAGCCTGAGAATCTCTCAGATTAAGGTATTCAACCCTTTAAAGATTCTGGCAAGAAATGTTGTAGAACAGTGCCATTCTTCCTATATGAAAAATCAAGTTAAATTTGGCTTGTAATCAAACTACATTCCAAAGCTTCGTAGAGCCACCAATTCTTGACTTCAAACTACCGCTCTGTTAACATGCTACCAAGCTCTTTTCGAGCTATTTTAATTCAATTTATGTCACGCTCACTCAAAAAAGGCCCATATGTCGACGAGAATCTTATTAAGAAAATCTCTGGCAAAAAACCGGCGACTACCGGTACGATAAAAACCTGGGCTCGCCGCTCCCAAATTTCTCCAGAAATGGTCGGTTTTACCTTTGGCGTGCACAATGGCCGCAATCATCTTGATGTATTCGTAACCGAGGATATGGTTGGACACCGCCTGGGTGAATTTTCGCCCACCAGGAAATTCGTCCGCCATGGAGGTAAGATGCAAAAGGAGATCGAAATGAAGGCCAAGGAAGCCGAGATGTCTGCTGCCAAGTCGGCCAAGGAAGCCGCCACGACCGCGGCCGAACCCAAGAAATAATACCATGATCACTGCTTCCCTCAAGAATTATAGGATTTCTCCCCGCAAGTTCCGGACTGTTGCCAGACTCATTCAAGGCAAAGGAAGTCTTGAGGCCAGGAATATACTCATACACGCCAGCAAAAAAGCCAAAAGCCCCTTGCGGGATCTTTTGGATTCGGCCTTGGCCAATGCCAAAAACAATTTCAATATCGAAAGCGACACGCTTTTCGTCAAGGAAATAAGGGTCGATCAGGGCTATGTCCTCAAGAGACATCAGCCGGTTTCCCGCGGCTCGGCCCATCCGATCAAGAAAAGGACAAGCCATGTCAGTATTATGCTAGCCCCGATTCAAGATAAATCAAAATTAAAAAATTAAAAATCAAAATGACAATGCAAAAAACCAAAATAAAATCATGTTCTGCTAAATGCGATTTAATTTTGCCTTTTGATTTTTAATTTTTTCATTTACCATCATGTCCCATATCGTTCATCCATTTTCTCATAGGCTAGGAATAATTCGCGATTGGAAGAGTCGCTGGTTTCTAGTCAATAAGAGCTATCGAGTCGCCCTCAAGGCCGATCTGCTTATGAGGGAATTTCTGACTGAAGCTCTTCGAGCCAACTATTTGGGTGGCATTGACATAGAACGCAACCAGAAGATTCTTCGGGTCATCATCAAAACTTCCAGACCAGGTATGCTTATCGGCAAAGCTGGCGACGGAGTAGTCAAGTTGCGTGAAAAAGTTCTCAAATTGCTTCGAGAGAATAAGGTAGTCGTGGTTGGTCAAGAATTGAAGATGGATATTGAGGAGGTAAGGAGTCCCGAATCCAATGCCGCTATTGCCGCTATGATGGTCGCTGAGTCCCTGGAAAAGCGTTTGCCTTTCCGTAGAGTCATGAAGCAATCCATAGAAAAAATCATGGCCAACAAAGATGTTCAAGGAGTCAGGATCCGTTTGGGAGGTCGTTTGGGTGGAGCGGAAATAGCCAGAAGTGAGGATATGAAAAAAGGACGCATTCCTCTCCAAACTCTTCGGGCCGATATCGATTTCGCCAGGGAGAAGGCTCATATGACCTATGGCGATATTGGTATCAAAGTTTGGATATACAAAGGCGAAATTTTCAATAAGGATCAGAAAAAATAAACACTACCATGTTATTCCCCAAAAAAGTCAAACATCGCAAATGGTTCACGATGAGAATGCATCCGGAGAAGGAAGCTGCTCATGCCGATACGCGGGGTGTCGAAGTCTCTTTCGGTTCTTTTGGTTTGAAGGCTATGAAATATGGAAGGATCACTTCCAATCAGATCGAGGCCGCTCGCAAAGTCATGTCCCGCTATGCTTCCAAGTCAGGTAAGGTTTGGATCAGGATTTTTCCCGACCATCCTTTTACTCAAAAGCCAGCCGAAGTCAAAATGGGTAAAGGTAAGGGTGATCCGGTTGGTTTTGTGGCCGAGGTTAAGCCTGGTCGGGTAATGTTTGAGATCGACGGAGTCGAACCGACTGTGGCCGCCGAGGCTCTGCGCAAGGCCGGCACCAAACTCCCCATCAAGACCAGGATTGTGGCCAGAATATAACATTATGAAAATGAAAGAAATCACAACCAAAACTGTTTCGGATCTGACCAAAATGCTAGCCGAAAAGCGCGAATCTTTGCGAGTTTTCCGTTTTGGGGCGGCTGGAGCCAAGACCAAGAATGTTCGTGAAGGGCGAACCGTTCGCAAGGATATAGCCAGAATAATGACATCTCTTAAAACAAAGAGTGTGGAATCTGGCGATCGAAGTATCAAGTAAATTCTGGACATTAAGACTCAAATCAAGTAGTATCGCAAGAATATGACCAAACAACAGACCATAACAGAAACTAAGTCAAAACCCCAGATTTTTAGCGGGGTGGTTGTTTCAGACAAGATGAAAGATACCGTCAATGTGCTCATAAAAAGTTTTGTCAAACATGCCAAGTATGGCAAGTTTCAGACCAAGAAAACCAAACTTATGGCCCATGACCCAGGTAATACCAAGAAGATTGGTGATAAGGTTACGATTCAAGCCTGTCGCCCAATTTCCAAGAACAAAGCTTTCAGAGTGGTTTCATAATTAGAAATGCAAAATTCAAAATGAAAAATGATAATTTAAAATTAAATAATGGAATCACCGGACATTTTTACATTTTTGCATTGTCATTTTTCATTTTGATTTTTACATTTTAAATTATCATGATTCAACCAAGAACAATCGTAAATATTGCCGACAATTCCGGAGCCAAAATCGGAAGAATTTTCAAGGTTCTGGGTGCCACTCGCAAACGCTATGCCGAGATAGGCGAGATGGTCATTCTTTCTGTTCAAAAGGCTGAACCACGGAAGGCCATCAAGAAGAAGGACGTTTTGCGAGCCGTGGTCGTCCGTCAGATCAAGCCTTTGCGTCGCAAGGACGGATCCTATATTCGTTTTGACGAAAATGCCGTGGTCATCATCGAGAAAGAAAAGAAAGAGCCAATTGCCGGACGTGTCTTCGGTCCGATTCCACGGGAGATCGGTGAGGCTGGTTTCAAAACCATTGCTTCCAAAGCGGCAGAAATAGTATAAGAGTTTGAAGGGATCAACATAAAATACAATGAATATCAAGAAAGGAGACAATGTAAAGATCATAACTGGTGACGATAAGGGTAAAACCGGAAAAGTCATCAAGGCTTTTCCTCGTCGGAGTAAAATTCTTATTGAAGGCATGAATACAGTCAAGAAACATGAGAAGAGTAGGAAGCAAGGACAGAAAGGTCAAGTCGTCGTCCTAGCCATGCCCATAGATGTTTCCAATGTTGTGAAGGTTGGAGACGTGAAGCCGAAGAAGAAATAATTCGGCGGTAATTCACCAATAACCATTAACTAACAACTATTAACCAAGCGATCATGTCATACAAAACCGTTGCCGAACTCAATAAGAATTCATTTTCCTCCCTCAAGGAATCTTTGAAATTGACCAATGCTATGCAGTCTCCGCACCTGGTCAAAGTTGTGGTTTCCTGCGGTTTCGGTTCGGTCAAAGACAAAAACAAGATTACTCTCATCTCCGAGCGCTTGGCCAGGATTACCGGCCAGAAACCGGCTGTTCGGGTGACCAAAAAAGCCATTGCCACCTTCAAAACCCGTCTCGGCGATCCGATCGGCTACCAAATAACTTTGCGTGGCAAAAGAATGACCGAATTTTTGGATCGTCTCATCCATGTCGCCTTGCCTCGCACCAAGGACTTCCGGGGTCTTTCTCGTGATTCCGTCGATGCTATGGGTAATTACACTCTCGGCATCAAAGAGCACACTATTTTCGCCGAAACCTCCGACGAAGACCTCAAGGATGTTTTTGGTTTTGCCATCACTATTGTTACGACTTCGAGCGATAAAAAAACTACTCTAGCGTTCTTGGAACATCTGGGCATGCCTTTGAGGAAGGAAGAGGGGAAGGAGTAGTAATAAGTGTTCGAGGAGAATTTGCTTCTCAGAATATTGACTTCTATATACCATAGTATATACTTTGGTATATGAGTATTGTTAATACAAAAACCCTTATAACAGTCAAAACTGATAAAACCTTGAAAAAGGCTGCCCATGAAGTTGCCGAGGAGATTGGCATATCTTTGGGTACGCTGATAAACAGTTTTCTTAAACAATTTGTTCGTACAAAGGAGGTAAATTTCTCTGTCTCATATAAACCGACCCCATATTTGATCAAAGCTATCGCTGATGCGGAGAAGGAATATGCTGAAGGTAAAACACAGAAAGCGTCGTCTATAGATGAACTTGCTCGACAACTTCGGGCGTAGTATTCTTTGCGCATGCATATTCATCATTCGCCAGCATTCAGGAAACATTTTCATTTGTCTGTAAAAAAACTTCAGGATAAGCTCTTGGAGCGCCTTGATCTGTTCAAGTCTGATGAATTTTCTCCAATACTGAATAATCACGAGTTACATGGGGAATATACCGGTTGCAGAAGTATAAATATTACCGGAGACATAAGACTTGTCTACAAAAAAATTGATTCAAAAAATTATTTACTCGTTGTTTTTGGAACACATCATCAGTTATACGAATAATTCTTGATAGTCATTGACTCCAACCCTTCTTTCTGCTAGTCTACGTTTACCTTAAGAAGTAAGGGGTGAATAAATAGATGATTGGAAGTGGTGAGCCTTTGGGCAAATCGCTAACCAATCCTTGTTTTATTCCCAAAACCACGCCAAATGGCCAAAACTTCAGTTATAGCCAGGTCGAAAAAGAAGCCCAAGTTCAAGTCTCGGGTGGTCAGGCGCTGTTTCCGCTGTGGCCGCAAACACGGCTATATGAGGGACTTCGATATTTGTCGCATTTGTTTCCGTGAATTTGCCAATGAAGGTGCTATTCCCGGCATCAAGAAATCTTCTTGGTAATATAGATAATTTTATACCCCCATGGTAACCGATCCAATTTCAGATTTCATAATTCGCCTCAAGAATGGCAGTGAAGCCAAAAAGCCAACTGTTATCGTTTCCAATTCCAAATTGGCTTTCAGTATTGCCCAGGCCTTGAAAAAAGCTGGCTACATAAACAGTGTTGAAAAAAAGGGCAAGCTTTTTTCCAGAGAATTGGAAATAGGCCTCAAATATTTTGAAACCGGCGCTAGGATCAACGGAGTTGAGAGGATTTCCAAGTCTTCCAAAAGGATGTATGTAAAGTCTGGAGATATCAGGACTTATCGGAGTGGTTTCGGTAACACTTTTATCTCGACCTCAAAAGGCATTATGACCGATGCCGAGGCCAAGAAAAACAAAGTCGGTGGAGAAGTCTTATTCAAAATCTGGTAACTGGTTACTGGTAACTGGTTACTATTTGTAGCTACCAGTTACCAGTTACTAGAAACAAGTAACTAAAAAAATGTCACGCATCGCCAAAAAACCCATAACCATTCCAGCCAAGACCGAAGTCACTTTTTCGGATGGTTTATTGACCATCAAAGGTCCTTTGGGTACTCTGACCAAAACCTTGAAACCCGATATCGGGGTCATGATTGATGCTACCGGTATCACTTTGACACTCAAAAACAAAAATCTTCAGGCCGCTGCTCTGTGGGGTACCTATGCTTCTCATATCAAAAACATGATTGCTGGAGTCAATAAAGCTTATGAAAAGAAATTAGTCGTCGAAGGTATCGGCTACAAAGCTGATGTCAAAGGCGCCGAGCTTACTATGGCCCTAGGTTTTTCTCATCCGGTCAATGTACCTATTCCCAAAGATCTCAAAGTTACAACCGAGAAAAATACCGTGACTATTTCCGGTATCGATTGTGAAAAAGTCGGCAAGTTTGCCGCTGATGTAAGGGCCATGAAGAAACCTGAACCCTATTTGGGCAAAGGTATTCATTATTCCGATGAAGTTATCCGTCGCAAACAAGGCAAGAAAGCTGCCTAATACCATGAACACACTTACCAAACAGCAAAAAATATTTGCCAGACGCAAGGCCAAGATCCGGGCCAAGATTCATGGCAGGGCCGAAATGCCTCGTTTGACTGTTTTCAAGTCCAACAAGTATCTTTATGCCCAGATTATTGACGACGACAAGGGTCATACTCTTGTGGCTTGCGATTCCAAGGATATCAAGAAAAAGCCGACCGAATGCGCCAAGGAAATCGGATTTGAGATTGCCAAGCGCGCCAAAGCCGCCAAGATCGGCAAGGTCGTCTTCGATCGTAATGGTTATCTGTACACGGGTAACATCAAAATAATCGCCGAAGCCGCTCGGGAAGGAGGACTTAAATTTTAATACCATGCCAGCCAAAGAAATAAAAAAAATGGAAGATGCCGAGAATATCGAAAGCGGTGCTTTGGATGTCAAAATCCCGGCGACCGGTCTTGACGCCTCGGTTTTGGAGACGGAAGCGGCTGTCGACATTGTCGAAGTCGAACCAGTTGTGACTCCAGTAGCCCCTTCGGCCAACAGGTTTACGCCTGGTCGCAAAATGCGCGGCGATCCGGCTAGACGTGGCGGGTCCGGTGGCCGAGGTAGTGGTGGCAAAGGTGGACGCGGCGAACCGCGAGAAAGGGTCAAACCAGAATTTGATTCCAAGATTATCGATATAAGGAGAGTGACTCGCGTTTCATCGGGGGGTCGTCGTTATACATTTAGCGTCGCTGTTGTAGCCGGTGATCGCAAGGGTCGAGTCGGAGTTGGATTGGGCAAAGGAGGCGATACGGCTTTGTCAGTCGAAAAGGCCACTCGTGAGGCCAAGAAAAATCTGATCAAAGTCAGACTGACTCCTCAAATGACAATTCCTCATGCTGTTGAAGGTAAGTATGCCAGTGCCATTATCAAGATCTTTCCGGCGCGGGGTAGTGGTGTTGTGGCCGGTAGCTCAGCTAGAGCCGTTATCGAATTGGCCGGTATCAAGGATGTTTGCGCCAAATTCCTTTCTGGAAGCAAAAACCGTCTTAATAATGCCAAAGCGGCTATTGAGGCTTTGAAGAATTTGAGTACGGTTTCCAGATCGACTCTCCATGGTCGCGAGGAAGCAAAGAAATAATACACTATCATGCAGACCAATCAATTAAAAAGAAATCATCCCAACAGGAAACGTATGATTGTTGCTCGGGGAGGCAAACGCGGCAAGACGGCCGGCAGGGGAGGCAAGGGTCAGTCAGCCAGGGCCGGCAACAAGCGCCGTCCGGAATGGCGAGATATTATCAAGCGTATTCCCAAACTTCGCGGTCGGGGCAAAAATTCCAATAAGTCGTTTCAGGACCGCTCTTTTGTGGTCAGTCTCAAAGCTTTGGAAGCCGCTTTTGCCACAAATGATTCGGTCAGTCCCGAAACTTTGATCATGAAAGGATTGGTTTGGACCACTTCCGGCAAGATTCCAACCATCAAAATTTTGGGTAATGAAGATGTTAGTAAGTCTTTGAATATAAGCGGGTGTCGGATTTCCCGTTCCGCTTATGAGAAAATAATCAAAGCCGGTGGTAAAGTTCTGGGGGTTGATTTTACCGCAAAATCCGTCGAGAAAAAAATCGATACAGTTGTAACGGATGTTTCTCCAAAAAAAACTTCAAATAAAGTCGATGGTGATGAGTCAAAAGAAAAGAAACCGCTAAAAAAAGCTGAAAATACCAAAAAAGAGGATAAACAGACTCATGTCAAAAAGGAAACAATCAAAAAAGAAGAGAATGTGACCAATAAAACCAAATAAATGCAAAAATTTCTGGAAAAAGCCGCTCTAGCCTTTAAGGATCCGATCTTGAGGAGAAGGATCGGTTTTACCGTTGCTATCCTTATTCTTTTCCGTGTCTTGGCGGCTATTCCCATGCCGGGTATCGATCCGGCCAACCTAGAAAGACTTCTTTCGTCCAGTCAACTTCTCGGTTTCATCAATATCTTTTCCGGAGGCGGACTTTCCAATCTCTCGATTGTGATGCTTGGGGTCGGTCCGTTTATTACCGCTTCAATCATTATCCAGCTTCTGACTATGATGTTTCCTAGATGGAAAAATCTGATGCACGAGGAGGGAGATGCCGGTCGGATGAAACTGTCCCAGTACTCCAGGCTTCTCGGTGCGCCCCTGGCCGTGGTTCAGGGCATCGGCTTTATATTCCTACTCCAATCACAAAATGTCTTGCCTCATCTTGGTACTTTTGATTTTGCCCTGAATGTGATCATAGTCTCGGCCGGTTCGATGCTTCTCATGTGGATCGGCGAGCTTGTTTCTGAATATGGCATCGGCAACGGAGTTTCTTTGATTATCTTCGCCGGCATCGTTTCCAGTTTGCCGACATCCCTGGTTCAAACCTACCAGAAACTTTCCACGACTGGCGCTTCGGAAATACCATTTTATCTAGGCGTTCTTGTTGTGGCGGTCGTGGCCGTGGCCGGAGTAGTCTATGTGACCGAAGCCGAGCGCTCGGTACCCGTCACCTATGCCAAGCAGGTTCGGGGTAACAAAGTTTACGGTGGCGCTTCGACCTATTTACCCTTGAGGCTCAATCAATCTGGTGTGATTCCTATCATCTTCGCTCTTTCCATACTTCTCTTTCCGCAGATTATAGCCACGGCCCTGTCCAAATGGACCACTTATCCGACTCTGGCCGATATCGGAGGATATTTGTCGGCTTTGATGGCCAATCAATGGTTTTATGGCATTATTTATTTCATTATGGTCGTTCTTTTCACTTATTTCTACACGGCCGTGACTTTCGACCCCAAGATGATTTCCGAAAATCTCCAGCGTTCAGGAGCCTTTATTCCCGGAGTTCGGCCCGGTGAACATACCCAAAATTATTTGGGTGGCATAGTGACTCGTATTACCCTTGTCGGAGCCCTCTTCTTGGGCTTTGTGGCCATCCTGCCTCTTATTATCCAGGCATTCTCGCCCAGCAATGACCAATCTGTGGCTGTCGGTGGCACCGCTCTACTCATCGTTGTTTCCGTTGTTCTCGATCTCTTGAAAAAGATAGACGCTCAAGTGGCGATGAGGGAGTACTAAATTTTGTAAGAAATATTATTGGACAAAGAGGTGTTTGTATATGACGACTATATATTATTGTTTATGGGACAACTGGTATATATTACCCCTCTCAGAAATATTGACATATTACTCCAAATAGTGTATACATTAATAAGACAAGACAACAACAAACAAGCATGTGTTTATGAACGAAAGAAAAGAAATACCAGTTCCGTCTGGTGCGCGAATAAAAAGACTTCGGGTTAGATTTGTGAAATACGAATATTGGCACGAAGCGTTACGATCTGTTGGCACCGGTCCGTCGAGAACAACCTTTGTTCAATTGGCAGGTGAACTTTATCCAGAATTGATTCAACAAGAAACTGACCTGGATCTTGTGCTGATCAATTACCGGCGTGGTGATTTTGAAACAGCTACCAAGTGGGCGGAAAAATTCGGTCTCAAGCGTACTCATCCGCTGGAAATATTCGCTATTGGAGCGCAATATCATGATTTGCGCAAAGAGTTTAATCAAAATCCTGTTAATGTTGTGGCGACTACGGTATGTAACAATAATGGCTACCCATACATCTGTTATATCAGTCAAGTGGATCGGGATCTGAGACCAGATTTCCTTGGTACAAATGCTTTTGGAACCCAAAGCGACTGGTTCGGATTCCGAGAATGATAATTTTGCTATCACCTAAAAACCCACATTTTATGTGTTGGGTTTTTTTATTTATTATCTAATTCGCAAATTTGAATTGTGACTCTGAATATATCTCTAGATTATTTAGGTTATGTTTACTTCGCTCATATCCAATCCGCTCGACTAGAGAGTAATATAGCATTATAATATACCCATGACCAAACAATCCTTCATCTTCATCGGCCGATCCGGTTGCGGTAAAGGGACGCAGATCAAACTTCTTATCGATAAACTCAAGGAAAAAGATCCGCAAAGGGAAGTGCTTTATATTTATACCGGACAGGAATTCCGCAATTTCATTCAGGGTCCAACCATTACCCAGCAAATGGCTAAGACCATATACAACCAGGGTGGTCTTTTGCCGGAATTCTTGACTGTCCATATGTGGGTCAAGATTTTGGTTGAAAAGTACACTGGCAGTGAGCATGTTATTTTGGATGGCACACCCAGGAAATTCCACGAAGCCGGTATTTTGCATTCAATGTTCGGTTTTTACGGTCTCGACAAACCATGGGTCATCAATATCGAGATCAGTCCCGAGGAAGCCGTCCGTCGGCTAATGCTTCGCAAGCGCGGGGACGATACCGAGGAAGAAATCAAAAAACGCCTGACTTGGTACGAGACTGATGTGGCCCCGACTATCGATTATTACCGCAACAATCCCAATTATACTTTCTTTCATTTTGATGGAGAGAGATCAGTTACCGACATTCATGAGGACATTGTGAAAAATCTCGGTTTGAAGTAAAGTTCCAGAGTGATAAGTATCAAATCAAAAGAGGAGATTGCGATAATGCGCGAAGGCGGTCTTCGTCATGCCGCTATCTTGAGCCAGTTGGCCAAACTTGTTAGACCGGGAGTTCATTCTTTGGAATTAGAAAATCAGGCGAGGAAACTCATTGCCGAAGGTGGCGACAAGGCGGCTTTTCTTGACTATAAGCCGTCAGGTGCCAAACGTCCTTATCCGGCCGCGCTTTGCGTTTCCGTAAATGATGAAATTGTTCATGGTATTCCCAATGAGAGGGATAAGGTTCTCAAGAATGGCGATATTGTCAGCTTGGATCTCGGTTTGACCCATAAAGGTTTGATTACCGATGCGGCTGTGACTGTGGCTGTTGGTGATATTAAGCCAGAATTGAAACAGTTGATCGAGGTTACTACCAAGGCTTTGAATGCGGGCATCAAGGTCATAAAAGAAGGTAAAAGAATAGGGGATATTGGTAACGCTATTTCACGAGTGGCTCTGCCTTATAAATACGGCGTGGTTGAAGATTTGGCCGGGCACGGGGTCGGATACAAAGTCCATGAGGATCCTTTTGTGCCCAATTTCGGCGAAGCTGGCCAGGGAGAGGTATTGAAACAGGGTATGGTTTTGGCTCTGGAACCGATGTTCAATCTTGGAACGAAGAAGGTTAGATTGGATGACGATGGTTATACTTTCCGGACGGCCGATGGTTTACCGAGCGCTCACTTCGAACATACGATTGTTGTCACCAAGAGCGGATCTGAAATTTTGACTTGTTAGATCTGTGAGGCTAGACCTCGACTGCAGCAACTCCCACACCTTTTGAGCCCCGAGGACATTCTGTGACCAATGTACCGTTGCATTTTCAAAAGGATGAGTGAATCCTTGGAGCGAATCCTTTGTGAAAATGCCGGTACATTGGGAACAGCCGCAGGGGCGAAAAAGGTGTGGGAGTTGCTGCAGTCGAGGTTGAATCAAAATTAGTTCTGATGTACACTCATACCATGTTACGCAATCAATTTAACTTTAGCTTTACCTATTGGAGCCTCTCTTGAGGTCTCATTCTGCTATTGTTAAATTCTGACGATATTGGAAATGAGCCCTCAAGAAGGGGGCTCTTTCGTTTAGTCCGAAAGATGACTGGGCGAAATTAGTACATTTAAAAAAGTTGCAAATGTATTCGTATATGAATGCGTCTGATTTAAAGCGGGGCATGTCAGTTGAACTAAAAACTAGGTTCACAATTCTGACCAATTCAAAGGCTCAAATCTTTGAGCCTGGCACAAGAGGAATTTTTGAAAGGTTTGACACAGATGGTCAATTACGGGAAATGAGACACATAGCTGTTGTCGTTATCGAAAAACCAAATGAATATACGAATATTATTTGCATTAATGTCGGCGATATAAGTCCGGCTGACTTGCAAAATTAGTAGTAGATTCATTGTGTGCTCTCCACTGATCCAAACCATCGTCAATCGGTGGTTTTTTCTTGCACCTCTATCACATTATCCTTATAATGTCTGAATTATGAAAAAAGAAAATAATCATCCCAAATACGAGCGCACTATGGTCATTATCAAGCCCGATGGCATTCAGAGGTCACTTATCGGTGAAGTAGTCGGTCGCTACGAGAGGAGCGGGCTCAAATTGGTTGCCTTGAAGATGTTGGTGCCAACGGAAAAGATGGTTGAGGAACATTATTCTTTGGATCCAGAATGGAAACTCAAAACTGGGGAGAAGAATCTCAAAGCTTATAGAGAAAAAGGTTTGAAACCGCCAACCGAAGATCCGATCGAGCAATCCAATATGATTTTGGGCAAGCTCAAAAAATACCTAGCTTGTGGCCCGGTCATCGCCATGGTTTGGCAGGGTGCTCACGCCGTGGCCATTGTCCGCAAGTTGACTGGCGGAACCGAGCCTCTCCAGTCGGATGTCGGTACTATTCGGGGTGATTTTGTCATCGACTCGTACAAGATGGCCGATGATGATCTGCGTGCCATTCGGAATATCGTTCACGCTTCTGGTTCGATCAAAGAAGCCAATGATGAGATCAAATATTGGTTCAAGGATAATGAGATCATCAACTACAAACTTATGGTCGAGCAAATGCTCTATGATGTCGAGCTTGAGAATATTCTCGAATGATTGGAAAAGCAAGGAACAGTTTTGCTTTGAAGGTCAAAAATGTGTCAAAACTACTTATGAACTTGCGGTCTTTGAGGAGCCAGCTACAATATAAGCAGATTGCAAGAGTAAATCCTCAAAAATTTAAATACGGGAGATCAAATTCTTCGGCGCTTTGGCGTTCGATGTGAGGTCACCCACCTGTTTCTACAGGTATTGTACTCTTGCAATCAATAAAACATGTCTGCCGGCCATTTCAGACGGAGCAGGCATTTTTTGTTCTTGCTATGGTGAGTTGGTCTCAAATCGCCTATAATTAGCCGATGAAAATATATATTTGGGCCTTCGCGGTCCTTGTCGTTGTACTTATCGGTCAACTGGTTGGCATGGAGGGTCTCTATTTCAAAATGCCTCTCTTTGATATACCAATGCATATTTTAGGAGGTGTCGGTATTGCACTTTTCGTATCAGCATTTGCGATTGGTAGAGATGGAAGGATCAAACACAAAATTACTTTTGTCGTCATCGGTTTGCTTATGGCTGGCTTGGTCTGGGAATTATTTGAGATTATTTATGATATTGCCGGGTATCCTCTCTGGACTGGCTTGTATTATTCGGACACCATTCAGGATATTATAAACGACCTAATAGGTGGCATGATCGTAGTTTTTACTCTAAATCGCCTTGGTAAATTCAAGTAATGAGTAAAAATGCCCGAATAACCTTTTGTTCAGGAGTGGATACCGTGACCGGGGCAAATTTTATATTTGAATCATTTGTTGGTAAAAGGATAATGATCGATTGTGGCCTTATTCAAGGCGAGAAGGTGGCGATGGAGGAAAATGGCAAATCGTTTTCGTATGAACCAGGTTCGATCGAGGCTCTTATTATTACCCATGCCCATCTCGACCATGTTGGCCGGATTCCCAAATTGGTCAAAGAAGGATATAAGGGCACAATCTATTCAACGCCAGAAACAAAAGCTTTGGCTGAACTTGTCTTGAATGATGCGGCTTCAATTTTGGCCGAGGAAGCTAAGAGAGATGGTAGACTGCCTATATATGATCCGAATGATATTCCGGCTATCTTTCCACTTTGGCAGACCGTCAAATATCATGAGCCGATAAGTATCGATAAACTCAAGATTGTTTTGAAGGATGCTGGTCATATTTTGGGTTCAGCTATGATTGAAATCAGTGATGAAGATGGTAAAAAAATTCTTTTTAGTGGCGATTTGGGCAACAGTCCGGCACCTTTGCTTTCTGACACGGAAGCCGTTGGTGAAGCTGATTATCTGGTCATGGAAAGTGTTTATGGCGACCGCAACCATGAAAGCCGGGAAGGTCGAATAAACAAGTTCCGTCAGATAATCATGGATACCATAGAAAAAGGGGGTACTTTGGTCATACCGTCTTTTTCAATAGATAGGACGCAAATTTTGCTGTATGAGCTCAATAATCTGGTCGAGAGAGGCAAAATTTCGCGGGTGCCGGTTTTCGTCGATTCGCCTATGGCTATTCGAGCCACAGAGATTTACGCTTCTAGCCAGCAACTTTTCAATCCGACAGTCAGGGAACAGATAAGTCGTGGCGATGATATATTTCATTTCCCCAAACTCGAGTATACGATCTCAAAAGGGGAATCCGAAGACATAAAAAAGATTCAAGGCGCCAAAATAATATTGGCCGGATCGGGCATGTCCATTGGTGGCCGGGTTATAGGTCATGAAAATAGATATTTGCCCGATGGCAAAAATACGATCTTATTAGTCGGTTATCAAGCGGCTGGTTCTTTGGGTCGACAATTGGCTGACGGGGCTAAAAAAGTGAAAATATACGGTGAGACTGTGAAGATCAAGGCCAAGATCGAAACCTTATACGGCTATTCGGCTCACAAGGACAGCGACCATTTGCTTGAATTTGTCGGTACGGCCTCTAGCAAGCTCAAAGAAGTCTTTGTAGTCATGGGAGAACCGAGAGCCTCAATGTACCTGGCTCAGAGGATAAACGATGAGTTTGGCGTCATGGCCGTTGTTCCGGAAAAGGGAAGCACGGTCCAACTGTAAACTGTCTTACTTTATCGTCTCAACGACTCTTTTGAAAACATCAGACTTGAATTCGGCTAGGCTGGCCAGGATTTTGCGGTCCAAAGCATAACCTTTCTTCTTGGCGGCATCGATGAATTTGGAATAAGAAAAGCCGAGCGGACGCAAAGCGGCATTGATCTTAACATTCCAGAGTCGGCGGAAATCACCCTTTTTGTCCCGGCGATGAGCGAAGGCGTAAACACCGGCATGCATGAGGGCATCATTGGCGGCTCTTTCGGTATTGGAACGACGGAAGCGGAAGCCTTTGGCGGCTTTGAGGACGGAGCGACGATTCTTGAGGGCGTGAACGGCTTTTTTGACGCGGGTCATGGGAGTAAGTTAATGATTATTAGTAAATGGTAATTATTTAATACTGTAAAAAGTGAAGTTTCGATCATTTCCAATCTTAAAAGCTGGTTGCCAAAAAACGACTTTTGGCTTTATTGCTCATGTTGACGATGACCAAGCGATGTTTGGACATACTGGTCGAAGTGCGCTCTTTGGCATTGAAATGGTTCTGACCGGGTCGGCGCGACAAAATTTTGCCGGTGCGGGTAATCTTGAATCTTTTCAAATATGATTTGTTTGTTTTGATCATTGCATTGGTCTCTAATTGACGGCTACTTTTTTTCTACGACTATCGACAGGCCTTTGGGTCCTTTGACGGCGTCCTGGGTGACTCTGTATTCGACGGTAATCAGTTTGGTAATGCGGTCCAAACGTTCCTTGAGGAAAGCCATTTCCATGTATTTGGAACGGCCGGAAAGGAATAACTCAATCCTTACCCGATTGCCTTCACCAAGCCATTCGGAGACCTTCTTGGCCTTGAGATTGAGATCATGTTCGCCGGTGCCGATCTTGATCTGGATAATCTTGAGTTCGCTTCCCGAAACCTTGCTCTTGGCCACCTTGACCTTCTTTTTTTCATCGTACAGGTACTTGCCATAATCCATGATCTTGGCGACCGGCGGCAGGGCTGACGGGGAGATTTCTATCAGATCCAAGCCCCTTTTCTGGGCTTCCGCCAGGGCTATCTGGAGACTGATTACCCCTAGATTTTCGCCTTCGGCCGTAACCACGCGCAATTCCGGCGCTTTGATTTGATGGTTGATTTTGACTCGGATGGCCAACGGTTTGCGTATCAGATGACTGATTACTCCGTATTTATAGCATGGATAGGCTCGTGGCACAAGCAATCCAAAGTCTGTCCAGAATGTTAGTATTATAGGAATTTCCTAACCAACCTGATCAAGATTTCCGGTATTTTTTCCAGAAAAAATCGATTTTGCCATTCAGTCAACGAGACTTCTTTTGATTCCTCCAAATCCTTCTTAAAATGCTCGACCAATTCTTCGGCGAACTTGTCATTCGTGGTCACGATATTAGCCTCAAAATTATAAAGTAGGCTGGCACTGTCCAAATTCATCGAACCAATAGTCGCCCAAGTGTCATCGACGATGGCGGCTTTGTTGTGGATCATGTTGCCGGAATAAAGAAAAATCCGAACACCGCTTGTCAAAAGTTTTTTGAAAAATGACCGGGCACCAAGGTCGACAGTCGGATGATCAGATTTTTCCGGAATAATTAGTCGGACTTCGACTCCGCGCTCGGCGGCGGCCGTAAGAGTTCGAGTCAGGCGATGGGTGGGAACGAAATAAGGAGTTGTAATGAAAATGCGGTCTTTGGCCCGACGAACAGCGTCGAGCAGGCTTGAATAGACATATCGGCGACCGGGGGCCGGATAATTGGTCAAATATTGAAATTCTGCCCGAAGGGAAGTCCTTTTTGGAGGAATTTTTCTTCCTCCAATGGCCCTGGCCCACATTCTCTCAAAAGCGTTTTTCATCTGTCGGACGATGGAACCCTCCAATCGCACATTAGTATCACGCCAATTCTTGAATCTTTGATCGATGCAAAGACTGCCGGTATAGCCTATCTGGTCATCGATAACCAAAGTACGACGGTGGTTGCGGAAGTACCAAGAGCGAAAGTTCGGAACTTTGAAATAACTGGGAATGAGGGTTTTCCAGAAGGTCAATTCAATACCTTTTTTCTTAAGATCTTCGGCAATATTTGATCCCCAAAAAGTAAAACTGCCGGCTGCGTCCCAGAGGAATCGCACCTTAACCCCTTCAGCCGCTCGACTGGCGCAGATATTGAGCAATTTTTGTCCAAACTCGTCGTTGACGAAAATGAATTGCTCGAGGACAATGCTCTCTTTGGCTCTGGCACAGTCGGCTAGCATATCAAGCCAGGCCTCCTGATTCTCGGTATAGAGTCGCCACTTGGTTGCGGAATCGGTCATTTACTTTTATTATACACCAATGCCTACACTTGTTGATTATAAAAAAGCCCATTTCAACTACGAAATTCTGGAGAAATTTGAAGCAGGAATCGAACTCGATGGTCTTGAGGTCAAGTCTCTGAAGAACAAGCAGGGTTCTCTTGACGGTTCCTACGTTATCATAAGGGGCGGGGAAGCCTATGCGGTCAATGTTTTTATACCGCCTTACCAGGAGAACAATACTCTGGCCGGCTATGAAGCCCGTCGCAACCGTCGTCTGCTCTTGACCAAAGAGGAAATCAAAAGACTTGCGGATCTGGAAGGAAAACAAGGATTGACAATCGTACCGATTTCGATATATAATAAGGGGAATCTTCTCAAGGTCACGGTTGCCGTGGTCAGAGGCAAGAAGAAATACGACAAACGCGAAACGACGAAAAGGCGCGAATCGGACCGGATCGTGAGAAGGGAATTCAAAGATCGTTGACAAGGGGATGATCGGCATAGACAATTGATCTGTCCGTTCGTGCGGCGCGAGCTCCGTTGACTCGTAAATCCGACGGAAAACCTAAATGCTAAATCAACCGTTTCTCCGTATTTCGGAGCAAAGGACTTTGCATTTGCCCTTGTTTAAGGGCCGTCCCTCTATCGGGATCCATACGGTAGAGCGGGCGTAATAATCGGGATGTAGGTAAACAAAGTTTCTCACTTCGTTTTCCGAATTCTAGAGATCGTGAATAGGCGTTTTGTGAACTTTCTTGGTCCTATTCATTAAATCCGCTTGGCGGAATAAAGTTTTCTACCGCCGTAGAATCGTTCGAAACTCTTCTTTTGCACGCGGGTTCGATTCCCGCCATCTCCACCACATTGAACATTTGGCGGAAACTGGTTCCGTGCCGAGCACGGCGACAT
>CAYIFO010000011.1:0-22592 GCA_964362725.1 uncultured Candidatus Saccharibacteria bacterium | reverse complement strand
ACCTTACCGGGAGTCGAACCCGGATTACAGCCTTGAGAAGGCCGTGTCCTGACCATTAGACGATAAGGCCGAATTTACTTCTTTTCTAACCACTCCTTTTCCTGTCGCACCAGCAGTCTATGGCATTTTGCAGGTTCTTTCAAGAGGACTTTGACGACCCTTTCCATCCGCATCGATTGGGAGCCCTTGATGAGGACAAGATCGCCGTTACCCACTTCCCCGGTCAAAAATTCGCCCGCTTCAGCCGAATTCTCAAAAGAGCGGATCCGCTCGGCCGGAAGACCGGATTTTTGGGCTTCTTCGGCCGTCATTCGCGAACGGGTACCGACGACCACCAGCATCGAGACTATTGTCACCGCTTCGCGACCGATCTTGCGATGTTCGTCGATCGAATATTTGCCCAATTCCATCATATCGCCCAGAACGGCAATTTTGCGACCAGCGGTTCCGGACGGAATATTCAGATTCTTGAGTGACAAAAGAGCGGATGAAGCGGCATCGGGAGAAGAATTATAAGTATCGTCGATCAATATCGAACCCCTGATCCCTTCGATGATATTCATGCGCCCTTTGGGCGGCTCATAGGAGGAAAGTCTTCGGCCAATATCGACCGCTTTTATATTCCTGACCTCGGCCACGGCCGCCGCCGCCAGAAGCGGATAGGCATAAGTGTCTCCGGCCACATCGCGGATCAAAAGAGGAATCGTTTCTCCGCCAATCTGCATCTCGAAAGAAAAGCCAACTGGTCTATGACTTATTTCATCATAAGACATCTGACCGGATAGGCCTCGAATGTGAGATTTTTCAGAAAGACCATAGGAGACCGTCCGGGCATTTTTACCTAACTTGGACAATCTATCAGCCAAGGACATGATCTTGTCGTCATCGGCAAAAAGAACCAGAGTACCACCTGGTTTGAGAGCTTCGGCCAAGGCGGCTTTTTCTTCGAAAACCTCTTCGGGTGAGGCGAAAAATTCGACATGGACGGGCATGCGACTGATCTTTGTGATAACCGTAATGTCGGGATGGAGCCAACGCCCGATCGACTTGATATCACCCGGGTGATCGGCTCCGATTTCGAGGACCAAACAATCGGGATATTCGGACCGCCAGATAATGAGGGACAAACCGCGAAAGATATTACCAAGCCAACCGGCAATATTATGCCAAGCATTGGGCACTCCGATCACCGTTAAGGGCAGACCAATTTCACTATTCAGGCTTTTTTGACTCTTCCTGACCAGACGGCTTTGATCTTTGAGGACGCAATAAATAGCATCCTTAGTCGAGGTCTTGCCCACACTGCCGGTTACGGCCACGATAAAAGGCTTGTATTTGGCCAAAATCAGCCGTGATTCGAGAGTAAGGATACCAACTAGAATTTTCTTGAATAATTGCATAACTGTATTGGAGAGGTCCGACCTCTACCGATCCGGCGGGATATTGTAGTAGTTTATCAGAAATTTGGCAACTTGGTCGAAAGGTTCAGTAAGAGTCAATGAGGCGTATTCCGCCCCCTTGGGATGAATCTGATACAAAAAAACCAGAAATTTGGGATCGTAGGCCGGAAAATATCCGAAGAAAGAATGGAGGTAGCGGTCGGAATAGTAACCACCCTTGTTTGGATCGGGAATTTGGGCCGTGCCGGTTTTGGCGGCTATGCGATAACGATCCATTTTGAGTGCGCCTTTGAGCAGAGCCGTGTCAACAACTTCGACCAGCATCTCTGTCACATCGCGCCCAGTTTCTTTCTTCATAACTGGACCGCTTTTGGCATAATTCTTGACCTCTGTTTTACCGTTCAAATAATTTATCTGCTTGACGACGTGGGGGGTCACGACATACCCGCCATTGGCCAAGACGGAAAGAGCCCGGGTCATATTGATCGGTGAGACGGCAATACCCTGACCATAAGCGGCCGTGGCGATCTCGACATCGCGACCGGTCTTCAGGTTGCCGACCAGACTCGACGCTTCATTGGGCAGATCAATAGCCGTTTTGCTTCCCAAGCCGAAATTCATGAAGTATTTGGCAAAATCATCCTTACCAACCTTAAGAGCGATAGTGGCCGCTCCCACATTCAGGGACTGACTCAAAATTTCCTTGACGGGAATGAGACCGCGGGCCCGCCCGTCAAAGTTCGAGATTTTCTTGCCACTTAGAGTCATTGTCCCGGTATCGTCATAAGTCGAGTCTGGTCCTATAGCCCCGCTGTCCAAAGCGACCGCCATGGTCAAGGGCTTCATGATCGAACCCATTTCGTAGACATGTTCGACCAGAGGATTGGCAAAACGGCTGACATCCTTGATTGAAACGGTATCGTTTAGATCAAAACCGGGCAAAACAGCCAGAGCCGTTATCTCACCGGTGGCCGGATCAATGATTATTCCACCGATCTCGTCGGCCCGCCAAACTTCGGCCGTTTCGGTTAGGATTTTTTCCAGATATTTTTGAGTTGTCGGTTCGATAGTCGTCACAATGTCACCCTGATCGCTTTCATCGGAACCAAAAAAAGTATCTTTGAAATCCGAAAATATGCCGGCAAAAGAGTATGACCCGAATGAGGCTTTTCGTCGGTTCAAAATTTTTTCATAGCTTCTTTCCAAGCCATAGCGTCCGCTGACACTGGTGGAACTGGCGCTTTGACCGAGAAGACCGATCGTTTGAGAAGCCAGAACCCCACCGGGATATTGCCTCCAGTTCTCTTTGATCAAACTGATGCCGGAAAGAGAAAGGGCCTTGATCGACAAAGCGTCATTTTCAGAAACCCGGCTGGCCAATTCCTCGTAAAGATCGGGCCTCTTGGCTGACCGGCGGAGAAAATCTTCTTTATCCAGATCGAGATATTGCGAAAGAGCCTCGAAGGTCGCCTCTCTGTCTTCGACCAAAGTTGGGTTCATGACAACCAGGTAGCCGCTTCCAAGGGTGGCGGCCGCTATCCTAGTTCCATCCTTGGCACTAAATAAAATCGAACCGCGATCAAAGCTATTGACGGCCGGCCGGGCATACTGCTTTTCGGCCCGATCAAAATAATATTGACCTTTTTCTACCTGGGTCCAATAAAGTGAATAGACCAAAGCAACGGCAAAAAGCAGGATGACAAACAAGATCAAACGGGCTTTGAGCCTTTGATTAGAGTTCATGCCCGCCCATGGCTACACGGCTAAGCGAAGCGGTCCTGGAAATATATTGGCTGACTTTGCCCGAGACAAGACCGTAATCGGCCAGCTCGTCGGGCGTGATCTCACCGCTCAATTTCAGAAAACGGGAATCCAAGTCGTCAACTTCTAGGCTCAATGCTAAAACCTGATTATTCAGCGCATCCAAAGCAACCGTGCCGGCAATGACCTTGTACAGATTGAAGGCGTAAAACACGGCGGTCAATATGCAGACCAGAAAAAGAAAGGTTGCCAAAACCATCCGATATTCGGAAAAAAAGTTGTATGAATTGGTTATGGCTTTGGTCATATTATTTTTCTAGAATTCTTAATTTGGCGCTTCGCGACCGAGGATTTTCGGCCAGTTCCTGCTCCCCGGCGACAATGGGTTTTTTTGTTAAAATTTTGGCTTCGGCAACGGACATTTTTTTATAAAAAGTTTTGACTATCCTATCCTCTAAACTATGAAATGAGATCACCGCCATCCTTCCCCCTTTTGTCAATTTCTCATAACCTTTCGTGAGACCTTCTTTGAGAGCATTCAGTTCGTCGTTCACCGCAATCCTTAGGGCCTGGAATGTCTTGGTGGCAGAATGCCTTTGGTTATTGGTTATTGGTATTTGGCCATTCAGGCTCTGAGAAGCCTTCAGGTCATTCGACTCAGAGAGTCTCAGACTCGACGAGCTCGAAGAGTTATTGGTTTTATTTTTCCAGTGTCGACGGGCAACAAACGGGATCGCTTGAACAACAATTTCGGCCAGCTCCATGGATGTTTCAATCTTTTTCTTCGTTCGATAGCCGACTATGGCCCGGGCGATTCTTCTGGCAAACCTCTCTTCGCCGTAACCGAAGATGATATCGGCCAGGACTGATTCTTCCCAATCGTTCACGACATCCCCGGCGGTAAAAGGATAGGTCTCTGGATCACCCATGGTCATAAGGAGAGGTTCGTCCTTCTGGAAGCTAAAACCGCGACCGGAATTTTCCAATTCGTCCGAAGAAATGCCGAGATCAAGTAAAATGGCGTTAACATTTGAAATACCTTCACGCTCGAGAACTTTGTCCAGATTGCGGAAATTCTCATTTTCGATTATTACCCTTTCGGCCTTGTCGGCAAAATTCTTCAATCCCATTTTGACCGCCTCGGGATCTCGATCCAGTCCGATTAGACAGAGTTTGCCTTTGAGAGCTTTGGCTAAGGCCAGAGCATGCCCGCCACCGCCCAGAGTTCCATCCAAATACCAGAATGGTTCATGGTTTGTGGTTGTTAATGGTTTATAGTTGATAGTTGACGGTTTTTGGCTTTTACCATTTACTATTAACCCTGAACTATTAACCAGGTATTCAACTACTTCATGTAAAAGAACCGGTTCATGGACACTCTTCATGTTCTTAGATCATTCCGGCCTGACTAAGCTTTTCGGCCAAGTTGCCGGCCTTGCCCTCAATCTCGCCGCGGTAGGCATTCCAAGTTTCTTCGTCCCAAAGCTCGGCCCGATCACGAACCCCGATAAAGACAACCTTGCTCTTGAGATTGGCCCGGGTCCGCAAATGTTCGGGGAGAAGCATCCGGCCGACTCCATCAACCTCGACTTCAACCGCTCCTCCGAGAAGATAACGGTTGAAGCCGCGATTGTCCGCCTGGAGCATCGAGCCTTCCCTCACTGACAAGCGTTCGGCGATCTTTTCCCATTCTTTCATCTTGAAGATGAACAAACAGGAATCGAGGCCGGGCGTTACCACCACTTTCTTACCCATTTCCTGCCGAAACTTGGCAGGCAGGGAAAGGCGGTTCTTGTCATCGATAGTATGAGAGTATTGCCCGATTAACATAAAATATGCCCGCGGGAATTGTGGCAAAATCTTTCTTCAAAATTAAAATTATGAGAAATTCTTTTACCACTTCTTCCCACTTAATGGATATTTTATACCACTTTCGTTATTTCGCCCAATATTAAGTCGAATAAACCTGTGGATAGCATGGGGATAACTGTTGCACTGTCTTCTAGGGTAACCCTAGCGACCTCGACACTTATTTTCGTAGTTTTTTTATCTCGCTTTGATAAACTATCTTCCGCTAGGGTAACCCTAGCGGCGAATGATTTATTATCACATCTACAACCGTGGTGCTCACAAAGCTCCAATCTTTCATGATCGGTCTGATTACTGGCGCATGCTCAAATTATTCTTTATTGCAAACTCCCCTAAACCATTTAACCTAAGTCGTTTTGGGGAAACAAATATTTTCTCGACGATTCGTCAAGAAACATTAGTAAATATCCTGGCCTATTGTCTCATGCCAAATCACATACACATTGCGATCTGCTCAAAAACAGATATGTATCCCGAACCAGGCATAACAAAATTCATGCTTAAACTCTGTACTGCTTATTCCTGCTATTACAACAATAAATACAGCCATTCAGGGACAATATGGCAAGGAACGTATAATAAGAAAATTGCCGATGACCAGCTTTCTTATATTCGGACACTTATCACATATATTCACCTCAACCCATATGGGATCAAAGAACCAGAAATGACCAAGGATGCTCGCAAAGAACACCACAATGAAGCTTGGGAGTATTCACTAGGGTATGAGTACTCGAGTCTGAAAGATTTTATCCGCGAGGGTAACCCTAGACAACAATTTCCGATTTTAGACCCAATTGAGTTCGAAAAATGGAATAATTTCCGCTAGGGTTACCCTCGCGGTTTCATTAGCGGGAACATTTGAGTCTCCCGAAGTGGCTTATTGACTAGAATAGCAAAAAGTCTTTCACCAAAACCAAAACCGCAAGTCGGTGGCATACCATGTTCGAGCATTTCCACAAATTCCTGATCCGGCATCATCGCTTCACTATCACCGCTTTCTAGAAGTTTCTGCTGTTCCTTGAATCGAGCGGCTTGATCCAAAGGATCATTGAGTTCGGAATAACCCCGACCAAGTTCGCTTCCGGCCAGGATAGGCTGGAACATCTGAACGATATTTTCATTGCCCTTTACCGATTTGGCCAAAGGCGCCACCAGTTTGGGATGATTTATCAGGAAGGCCGGACCGGCAATATTCTTGCGGCAATATTTCCAAAGAGTATCAACCAATCTTTCGCGGTTGGTTCCTTCATAATTTACTTTGAGAACTTCAAGTTTTTCCCTGATCTGTTTATTGGAAGCTTCGTTTATGTCAAGACCAGTCTGTCTTTTGATCTCCTTGACATAGTCTATTCGCGTCCATTCATGATCCAAATCAAAAGCCTGATCCCGGTAGGTGAATTTTGTCCGACCAAAAACTTCCTTGGCAATCTGACGGTACATTTCCACGACTAGATTCATGCCGTCTTCATAGTCGGCATAAGACCAGTAGAATTCGAGGTTGGTGAATTCTTGCATATGCTCCGGACTGGATCCCTCGTTACGATAAACCCGGCCGATTTCGTAGGTCTTGGGAAAATTACCAGCCATCAGTCGCTTTTGCCACAATTCGCCAACCGAGATGCGCAGAAATACATCCAGATCAAAATCATTGTGATGCGTCTTGAAAGGCGTGGCTTCGGCTCCACCAGTCGTTGTCTCCAAAGTCGGCGTTTCGACTTCAAGAAATCCTTCGTCGTCCATGAATTTTCGAATCACTCGCCAAAATTGGGCTTTTTTCTTGAAAATCTCCCGGCTTTCGGGATCCATAATAAAATCGAGGTATCTTTTGCGAAACTTTTCGTCCGGATCGGAAAGACCATGCCACTTTTCCGGCAGAGGCAGGATCGCCTTGGTAGCCATTGTCCACGATGTGACTTGAAGGCTCGGCTCCCCTTTTTGGGTTGTAAAGAAAGTGCCGGTCACGCTCAAAATGTCACCGATATCGACAGCGGCCACCAGCAACTCGAAAAACTTTTGGTCCAAAATGTCCTTCTTGGCAACGGCTTGAAAAGTTGATTTGCCGTCGTCAAGAACAAAAAAAAGAATGGCGCCCTGGCCGCGGATAGCCATGATCCGGCCGCAGAGCGAGATTTCTTTTTTTTCTTTCTCAAACTGCTCAAAACTCTTCCGGGCATCAGCCAAGCAAAAAGTCCTCGGAACCTTGGCCGGAAAGGGATCCATTCCGGCCTTTTTCAAAAGTTCCAATTTGTTGAGACGGGTTTGGCGAAGTTCTTGAAGTGAGGCCATATTTATTTGATAACCATAATCGTGTAGGTAACTTTTCCTTTGGGCGTACTGACCGTCACCTGCTCGCCCTTCTTGTGACCCAGAAGGGCCGAACCTAGCGGCGAAAGATTGGAAATTTTGCCATGGGACATGTCGGCCTCTTCAGAACCGACGATCGTGTATAAATAGGACTTATTGTCGTTATCTTTCTGGAGACGGAAGGTCGAACCGATGGTAATCGTGTCACTGTCATTGGCGCCGATCATGACGGCATTCTTGAGAAGATTTTCCAGTTTACCAATCCGGTCCTCGACCTCGGCCTGCTCTTCCCTGGCCTGATGATATTCGGCATTTTCGGACAAGTCCCCCAATTTTTTGGCGTATTCCAGGTGCTCGGCAATCTCCTTGCGTCTCTCGATCCGCAGATGTTCCAGCTCCTTTTGCAATTCATTGAATTTCTCGTTGGTAAGATATTGGACTTCTGTAGACATTTGTTTTGAAGTGTTACTTATATTGCCACTTATAGTAGCAGGAATCAAATGCAACTTCAAGCTTCCCCTTGGGGCCTATCGGAAATACTCCGGAGTATTTTCATTCATCCAATCGAAGGTCTGCCTCATCGAGGCCGCCGCGCCGATCAGGTTGTGAACCGAGCCTTTTTCTAGAGTGACGACAAAAGCGTATTTGGGATTTTCATATGGCCAATATCCGGTTATCCAGGAATTGACCTTGTCCTTGGATAGACCCAGCTCGGCTGTTCCGGACTTGGCGGCTATCTTCACATAAGGCACATTGAGAGCCACGCTTGTTCCGTAAGTAACCGAGAGGCGCATCCCTTCATGGATCACCTTGAAATACTCATCCGGTATCTCAATGGCCGATTCGGCATGCAAAGGCTCACCCTTCTGTAAATGAGGAGTCAGAATCAGACCATCATTGGCCAAGGCCGCTACCGCCCGGACGATCTGGATCGGAGTAACCTGGAAACCATATTGACCGATAGCCGTATGATAAGTGTCACCGACAAACCAGGCTTCATTGAAAGTCTTTTTCTTCCATTCGGGCGTGGGGATAGTTCCAGCTTTATTGACCAGAAGTGACTGGCTATTGTCCAGAGTCGTCGTGCCAAATCCGAAGATTTTGAGATATTTGTCGATATTAACAATACCCAGACCCTTTTGACCCTGATAACCACCACCAACCGTGTAAAAATAGGCATCGGAAGAAACGGCTATAGCCTGACGCATATTCAAGGAACCGTGATTTTTCCAATCGCGGAAAAGTGTCGCCTTGGTCGCGTCATAAGGGTTTGGAATGGAAATCGAGCCGGTTGTCACAATGATTTTTTCCGGACTGATAATCCCTTCATTGAGAACGCCGAGAGCAATGAAAGGTTTGACTATCGAGCCTGGTGTATAAAGTCCGTCAATGGCCCGATTCAAAAAAGGCAGACCGGGATTATTGAGTTCGGCCCGGACAAGGGCTTTGTCGGTCTTGTCCGACATGACCTGTGGATTGAATTCCGGGTAATTGGTAAGAGCGATCACTTCTCCATTGGTTACATCCATGATGACACCGGAACCACCGGCGAAACCGACCCGAGTGGCAATGTCCTTGATGTCATGGTAAAGGGCCGACTGCACCCGACTATCAATCGCAAGTTGGATATTTTCGCCTTGAATGGGTGGCCGAACGATATTGCCCGAGACCACTTGACCACGGGCGTCCACCTCGACCAAACGAGATCCGGATGTTCCCTGCAGTCTCTGATCAAAATATTTTTCGGCGCCGGTAATACCGACAAAATCTTCCTGATAATAAAAACCATTGGCGTCTTTGGACGGATACTGGACATAGCCTAGAATATGGCCGAGGCCGGTCGTCGTTGCATATTGGCGAACAGCCACATTATCGTCGTCACTATTTGCTCCAACGGAGACTGTCCGGCTTGGCGAATTCCAGGCCAAAACTTGGCCATTGCGGTCTGAAATAGCGCCTCGGCCGGCAAAGATCGGCACTGGTCTCAAAAGATTATTGAGACTGCGTTCCTTGTATTCCCGGCCCTTGATAACTTGCATTGTGGCCGCCTGACCGGCAAATATCAAGGCAATCAGAATAAAAAAAGTAAGCACAGAATATAGTGTAAACCTGGAAATAGGTCTTTCGAGCCGGCCTTCAAACTGGGAGGTGTCGTAATTGGGAATATTGCTTGAATCCAGAAAGATCTCATCGGGATCGACTTCTCGGCTATTTTTGAAACGTTTGAAGAAATTTCCGTTCATTGGGTCATTCTACTAGTCTCTGACGACTTTTTTCAAGCCGGTAAGAATAATGTAAGCAGTTAGAGTCACAATTGAAGCTAGATATCCGTCAATTCCAGAACCAGGCATCAAACCAAATAGCGAATCGTAAAATATTCCGGCGATGACAATTTCCGCATAATAGGGCAAGTTGAGGACAGCCGCCAATCCTATCGGCAAAGCAACAAACCACCAGCCCTGGATAACGGCCAGGAAAATGACAAAGTCTATTATTATTCTTACGACGGTTTTCTTGCTCATGAATTAGTTTTCAACCATTACCCATCTCAATTGATAAATATTGACCGGCGAAGCCAAAAGAATTTTTACAAACGGACTGGCCGGATCATCGATGACCGAAACGACCTTGGCAAAAAAACGATCTCCCAAATATGATGTATTGGCAATGTCGCCCTCGAGAACAAGAGCGCTCCTCGGCAATTGGGCTTCATATTGACCACCACCCCGGCCAATGGCCGTAACCGGATAATGTTTTGGCCCAATTTCCACCTCGACTTTCTGACCGGGAGACGTAAACAATCTCACTTTGGAAACCTGGCCGGAGATCTCGGATATTTTGCCTATAAGGACATGGCCGGGGGCATAGACTCGGCTGGTCGTCGAGTGAATAAAATCATAACCGAGGTCAATTACAAGTTCATCATAAGGAGCCAGAGGTGGCTTGACAAGAACGGCCGCCAAGATACCGTCAGTCGTCGAGGCCCGACCAAGCAAATCCTTGAGTTCTAGATTTTCCAATTCCAATTCCCTGACCGTCGCTTGATTAAGATTTTGTTCGTATATTGTTCTTTTCAAAGTCTCGTTTTCCATAATTAGAATTTCTTCTGTCTTCAATACTCCGCTATTAACGGCAAATTGAACCCGCCAAAATGGCCTGGCCACAGCGGCAAAAAGACTGGAGTAAATTTGAGGAAAATATAGGAAAGTGCCGGCCACGATTACGACTATTACGGAAAAAAGAATTGAAACAGCAAACCTATAACGGCCACGATTATTTGCCCCTGATAATTTCATCATCATTTTGAA
Organism: uncultured Candidatus Saccharibacteria bacterium; assembly: GCA_964362725.1. GTDB lineage: Bacteria > Patescibacteriota > Minisyncoccia > Phycocordibacterales > PALSA-1337 > C7867-002. The sequence continues at coordinate 11,947 of CAYIFO010000011.1, read as the reverse complement.
TAAGAATAGAACGGTATTTATCAATATCTTCGAGAATGATGCCGGCTCCACGAGCGATGGCCGTCATCGGATCTTCGGCGACAATGACCGGCAATTCAAGATTCTCGGCCAAAAGCCGGTCAAGTCCCTTGATTAGCGCGCCGCCACCAACCATATAGACTCCCCTTTTCATGATATCGGCCAGAATCTCCGGAGGAGTATTTTCGAGGATCTCCCTGGCCGAAGCGATAATAATGTCAATGGACTGGCTGATAGCTTCGCGGATATCAGAATCGGTTATTACCACTTCGCGTGGCAAACCAGTTATAAGATCCCGTCCGCGAATGGTCGTTTCGAGAGGTTCGCCGGCCACAACGGCTCCGACATTTATCTTTACGTATTCGGCGGTTGTTTCGCCTATTAAGATTTTGAACTCATTGCGGATATAAGAAATAATGTCGCTATTGAGTCGATCGCCGGCCACCTTGAGGCTTTTGGCCTGAACGATCCCGCCCAGGGAAATGACGGCAAAATCAGCCGTACCGCCGCCGATGTCGATGATCATGCTACCAACCGGATCATGGATCGGCAGACGAATACCGATCGCTCCGGCCATAGGCTGTTCGACGATGTAAACTTCCCTGGCTCCCGAATTCCTGGTGGCATCGCGAACAGCCCGGACTTCGACATTGGTCACTCCGGACGGCACGCCGACAACCACTCTGGGTCCGAATAACTTCCTCGGCAAAAATTCTCCGGCCCTCTTCATGAGATACGAGAGCAACTCTTCGGTAACTTCAAAATCAGAAATAACTCCTTCGACAAGAGGCCGGACGGCCGTGATATGGGCCGGAGTCCGGCCGAGCATTTCCTTGGCGGCCCGGCCGACCGCCACAACCTGGCCGGTCTTCTCGTTGACGGCTACGACGGACGGTTCACTGACGACTATGCCCTTGCCCCGGACATAGACGAGCGTATTGGCGGTACCGAGATCAATACCGATATCGTTGGAAAAGCGGGCCAGAAATTTGTCTTTCTTTTCTTTCATAGAAGTGTTGGTTGAGAGGAACTCTTTCTTTTTTCTCAACTGCGAGTATGCAATTGGTGCGTCAGTCTACTTGGCAATTAGGCAGAGAGTCTCGGTTAACCAAAGCCTCGGAAGACGAATACGCAGCTGTGAGAAAAAAGAAAGAGTTCCTCTCAACCTTATCACAAGGATGAAAAAAATGAAATTTTTTTACTTCGCCACCGCCACGGCCTCGTCAAAAGCCAGGGAAAGCAATTTGGAAGCGCCATCGGAGCCCATGGTGACCCCGTAGAGCACACCAGCCCGGGACATGGTCTCCCTGTTGTGGGTAATCAAAATAAGCTGGGAATGTTTGGAAAGATTCTCGATCATGTCGCCGTACTTCTTGGAATTGGCTTCGTCGAGCGCGGCATCGGTTTCATCAAGAATGATGAAGGGCGGTGGGTTGACTTGGGAAACGGCAAACAGAAGAGCGATCGAAGTCAGGGCCCTTTCACCACCGGAAAGCATCATCAAACCTTTGACTTTCTTCCGGGGCAAGCTGACATTGACATCAAGACCTTCCGGACCGTCGGCCTCCGCTTGGGTAGGCATCTCGTTTGGATCATTGTTCAAAAGATTATTGAGGTCTTCGGCATCATCCGGCTTGCGACGCCTGGTTTCCTTGACAAGGGAAAGTTCGGCTCGTCCCCCGCCGAACATCAGCATGAAGTATTTTTGGAATTCGGCATTGATTTTCATGATGCCGTTTTTGAATTCAAAATCGATCCGACCGTCCAATTCGGCGATCAGCTTCAGGAGTTCTCTCTTGGCTTTCTGCAAATCCTCGATCTCCTTGGCCAGAAAAGCGTCCCTTTCTTCGGTTTCTTTGTATTCCTTCATCACTTCGGAACCGCCACTGCCACCAGAATCTTCCAGACGGACTTTATTCCTTTCGATCTTTTTGAGAAGCTCCGCCCGATTGATTTCGGTTGATGTCGAGGGCAGGCTTGCCCTTTGTAGCCTTGGCGAAAGAGGGCCTCGGTCATATTGCGTGGCTTCCCGGCCGGCTATGACAGCCGCTTCACCAAGCTCGCGCTTGAAATTTTCCTCCCTTCTCCTCAATTCATCGAGTCTGACATTCAAGCTGGAAATAAACCCGCGTAATTCGTTTTGCCTGGCAATAATCCTGAAAATATCTTTCTCGGCTTGACGGTTGGCATCTTTGCCATTTTCGGCTTCATTTTTCAAAATCTGGCACTCTCGAAGAATTTTCTCCTCTTCCTCACTCGCTTGGCTCAATTCGCTTTCCAATTTTTCCTTACGATTAGCGATCTTCTCTATTTCATTCTTGGCTTCGCCTATTAGGTTTGAGTCGGTGCCGACCCGGTGTCCGGCCACGAAACCCTTGAGAACTTTGACAACCTCGAAAAATAGCTCCTTGGCATCGGCCATAGACCGAAGCATTTCGATCCGGCCGATCAATTCCTCGACATCCTTGAGATAGACAGTCTGGAAATCCTCCTTCTTTTGTCTTTCTTCTTCCTTTTCAATAACCCGCTTATTGGCACTGATCTCGCCTTCCAAACGACCCAATTCGCGCATGATCGTGTCCTTGGCCAAACGCAATGATTTTAGCTTTTCTTCAAGGAAAATGATCCTGACGCTTTTTTCCTCCGAAGAATTGGTTTCGGCCAGATTTTTCTTGGCCATCTCGAGATCCTGCTCGAGATTGGTCATCTCTTTATTGGGACCGAGAAGTTTTGAGTTTATTTCTTCAAAACCGTTTTTAATGTCTCGATCTTCTATCGCAAAGTATTCTTTATATTGGGCAATCAGTTCGCGTCTCAATTCTTCGGCCTTCGCAACTTTTTCGACCTGCTTTTCCAAAAACTTCAGGTGCGGAGCGATCTCGCGTCGCAAAGATTCGACCTGCCTCATGTTCTCTTCGGTTTTTTCCATTTTACGGAGACTTTCAAGCTTTTTCCATTGATAAATTTTCAAGCCCAAAGCATCTTCGATCATGAGCCGGCGCTCGCTTATCGAAGCTCCCAGGATCCGGTCGGCCTCACCCTGGGAGATGATATGGTGTCCAGTCGAGCCAATATGGGCGGCGGCCAGAATCTCAACGATGTCTTTGAGGCGCACCTGACTGCCGTTCAAGAGATACTCATTGGTATTGTCGCGATTCACGACCCTTTCCAGGCTGACTTCATCGAAATCGAGAGCAGGAAAAAGTTTGCTCCGATTGTCGAAAATGAGTTTGACGCTAGCCCGATTGGCTCGCCCGCTCCCGCCCGGTCCCTCGCCCCCGCCATTCCAGATCATGTCCTCTCCTCTTTTACCGCGCAATGACTTGATAGATTGTTCGCCCAAAACAAAACGAAAAGCTTCGGCGGTATTGGACTTGCCGGAACCATTCGGCCCGACGATGGCTGTAATAGGTGTCGTGAATTTCAAGCCGGCTTTCTTGGCAAAGCTTTTGAAACCGAAGAGTTCCAGCGATTTGAGATACATGGGAATAGATGCAATTATAACGCATCAGGGACATTTTCCCGAGGTCGGGCCTCGGGATAAGAGCAACAAAAAAAGCGGGTCCGTGAGGGCTCGCTTGCGCAACACCATTTGTAGGCTCGAAAATTAGGCATGGTTTGGGGACCGAACCCGTTCCCTCATCGAATTGAAAGACAGACAGAGTAAGATTTGCCTGCCCTCCTGTATTTTGGCAGAGCAAATCTCAACATGTTTCCGGTAATCCACCACCGGAAACACGGCTCCGCAGACGGCACATGTTTGTTTGATACTTTTAACCTCTTCCCAAGAAGGTTTTCTCAAACTAGAAAAATTTAACACCGAACGACGAGAACCGTTTTCCATATTGCAGGCTTCCTTTCTTTTGTAAAAAGGTGAGAACTATTTCTCCGCCAAAATTTTACCATCCCCGCTGGAATTTACCAACCCTTTATCCCTAGAGCTTTTTCGGCCGCCTGCTGTTCAGCTTCCTGTTTGGAAGGACCAGAACCGGTGGCGATCTGGGTATCGCCGAGAAAAACTCCCAAAGTGAATTTTTTGTCATGATCGGGTCCGACTTCATTTAGGGTTTTGTAGGAAGGCGTGACACCCACTTTCTCTTGGGCCATTTCCTGGAAACGGCTTTTGGCGTCTATCCAGGTCTTATTGGCCACGATTTCCTCGATATCAATCACATTCAAGATTTGCTCGGAAATGAAATTGGCAGCGGCATTGTAGCCTTGATCTAGGTATATCGCTCCAATCACGGCTTCCATGGCATTGGCCAGAATGATCGAACGAGCCCGACCAGTGTCCTTGGCCTCACCCCGAGAAAGCAAGATAAAATCATTGAGACCAATATGTTCGGCCACCTTGGTCAGACTGACGGTATTCACAATCGATGAACGGAAAGCGGTCAATTCTCCCTCGGCTTTACCGGGATATTTGCGGAAAAGAAAACTAGTCACGACCAATTCGAGGACGGCATCACCCAAAAATTCCAGGCGTTCGTTGTGGTCGATGCCGGCCCCGCGATTTTCATTCAAGTACGACCGGTGAGTACAGGCCGCGCGCAACAAAGAAATGTCATTGAAAGTGACATGGATAAGATCGGCAAGTTTTTGGAAATTAGTGGTCATTTTTCACTAAGAAGCGTTACAGCTTTGGTCACAATGGGCAGAATGTCGTTATAGAAATTCAATTCGAGAATATCGGCCAAATTGAACCATTTGGCATCGTCGAGGCCAGGCTTCTTGGCCAAGACAAGATCGGTATAGGGCGATTCGGCCAGATAGTAATGTACTTCTTTCCTCATCTTACCCATTTCCGGATCATTGGCAATATATTCGTTTGTTCCCAGATCGGCTTGAATGGCGACATCCAAACCAATCTCCTCTTTGACTTTGGCCACGGTCCCTTCGCCCGGTTCAACTCCTTCAGGAATCTTGCCTTTGGAAAGAGTCCAGTGCCCAAAAACATCATGGACGAAAGCCAGGTAAATATCGGCTCCGTCCTTGGCGAAGACAACGGCTCCGCCCAGATGCTGGACGGGCATCTTTTCGTAAGGAATATCAATGATCTTGCTTTTCTTGGCCGGCGTGGCGTCCTTGCCCGGTTCGCCGAGTTCTTTGTAGACGGCTCCCAAAACACCATTGACAAAACGACCGGAAGTCTCACCGCCAAAAGTCTTGGCCAATTCTATTGCCTCATTAATAGCCACCTTGGCGGGAACTTCTTCCCTATCGGAGAAAAGTAGTTCATAAAGACCAACTCGAAGAACATTGCGATCAACCGGAGAAATCTTATCGAGCGGCCAATCTGGAGCGGCCTTTACTATAATGTCGCTCAAGTCCTTATTTTTGGCAATAATCCCCCTTACCAATTCCTGGACAAAAGAAATATCGGACATACCCGGCGCGAATTCTTTGATATTGCGATCGATAATGGCCACGATCTCGGAATCTTTTTGGCCACGGCAATCCCATTCGAAAAGTGTTTGGAGAACGACTGATCTCGAGAGGTGACGGTTGGCCATTTTTTTATTTAATGTACTTCATTATTTTTCCTAATTTCAAACGAACAAGAAACCAGCATATCTAACGGGCTGAACTCTTTTCTTTCTTTTTGGTTTTTTTCGCCACTTTGGCCGCCAAATCAATAATCTTCCGACCGTTGTAGGAACCGCAATTCATGCAAATACGATGGCTCTGGTGCAAAGCCTGGCAATTTTGGCACTTGGAAAGACGGACAATGGTGAGACCGTGGTGCGAGCGCCTATTGTCGCGGTGAGACCGTGTTGCCCTCATTCGATTTACCATGACACTAATATTACATATTATGTGATTTTTCGCAAATTTTGTCCGCCCAGTTGGATTCGAACCAACGACCAATCGCTTAAGAGGCGAGTGCTCTACCGACTGAGCTATGGGCGGAAAATGCTTTGACGGTAACCCCAAGAATGTAACAGATTTTTTGGATTCGGACAACCGTAAGGAAACTTTGGCCACAGGCATATTTAAAATGATTAAGAGTAAATTCGATTAGCTTTTCGGCGTCGCTTTTTTCGTTCGGAGACTTGAGTACAATGGTCACAATCGGCCTTTTGACCTGACCGGTCGGTATTTCAAACACCGAAAGGTTAGACTCACCCGCGATCGTTGTCTTGCCATTCTTGCCACCGAAAAAATACTCGTTGTCGATGAAATCGTTGAGGTTGACCAAATCCGAAAAACCGCTAGTCCCGTAGGCGCTGTCTTTGACCTTGCCGGAAGTAATATCGAAAATGAAGCTTCGGTTGTTGTAAATATATTTGGCCAGCATAAAGAGATCTTCGGCGGTTGAAATATTATCCTTGGAAACACCGGAAGGATCGGCAAAACTGCTGTGCGACATGCCGATCGCCGCCGCCTTTTCGTTCATGTGCCTGATAAATGCCTCGCGCCCATAATATCGGGCAATTGTTTCGGCGGCTTCATTCGACGATTCCATGAGCAAGGGAAACAGGAGTTGGTAGATCGTAAACTTCATCCCCGGCTTGAGCCTAGCCTTCGAAGTGAAGACGATCGCCTCTTCCGGCACTGTCGCGGTATTGTCCAGGTTTATATATTCCGTGGTAATCAGAGCCGTCATGAGCTTGGTAAGCGATGCGATCGATACCCGTTCCGTGGAATTTTTACCGGCAAAGATATGATTGTTCCTCATGTCCGCCGACAAATATATGGAGGCGGCCAGAGAAGGCACGGTTACGGTATACTTGAAATCATCCGGTGAAAAGCTGTGCTCGAAAACCAAGACCGGAGTTCCAACACTGACTGTTTCATAGACTTTTTTGGCGTCCTCCGTATTCAAACGGATACACCCTCCGGTAAATTGCGCCGATGTCAGGGTGCCATCCGGATAGTAGGTTCGGCCGTGAATGTAAAAATTTCCCTGAAAATTCATGCTCCAAGGCATCCAAACATGACCTATTCCGGAAAAATGCTCCTTCTCTTTCTTGTTGATCTTGTACAAACCGGCCGGCGTTTCCCACCACGAACCGGGCCGGCCTTTGGTCACAATCGGTACTTCAAGATAAACACGCCCTTTCTGATAGACTCGAATTTTCATTTCCGAAAGATCGGCTTCAACAAAATCCGCCTTGTCATCTATAAACTGTTTTTTTATCTTTCCAAAAAAATCGGGGTCGGACAAAGATTCCTGTGCGCCATATGAAAATTCCACGCGCTGTTCCGGCGGATTCTCGGGAAGATTGATGGTGTAATTGAGAGTCTTGTTACTATAGGCATAAGAAAAACCGCTGATGGCCACCGTGAAAGCTATAAGAAGGATGAGGGTTATTTCAACCGGCGCCTCTGAATGAAAAAGCCGCTTCAAGGAAAAATGATTGAGCTTTTCCGGAAATGAAACATAGTAAAAAGCTTCCTTGATGTCGTCTTCGTACCAGCCGTCATTCAACAGTTCTTTGCAAATATCCTCATTTGAACAGCCGGCTTGGACCTTCGCCGTAATATGGGTTACGAGCTGTTTGTGATACATGATTTTGTTGCGCTAATAATAGCATGCGCCACGGAATGAAAGCACTATTTATCCACTCGAGTACTATTATTTTGTCTGTAAGACGCATCAAGAATGCAACAGGTGATAGTCGAAACTCAACGCCGGTAAACGGTCCGGCTTCGTACTTCCGTGGACAAGAAACGAATATTCCCGGTCCAGGCTATGCATACTGCAGGCGAATCGAGGATTTCAGTCTATTCACCGACTGGAAACTGGTTGATGGGCAGAACAATGTTATAAGCAAGGGAATAACGGTCGCCCAAGATTCAAATTCATGGTTGACAGGGGAAATATTCTTCAACAATTTTTCTTTGTCATTAAAAAGTGGCGAGACCAGCGAATTGCGCTTGGTTGCGACTCTCCTGCCTGATCTGTCTTCCGATCTTTCAAGAGGGTTTATCACGGAAGACGCGATTTTCGTCGCACTTGAAAGTCTTAGCTTTCATGCTTCCGACGGAAGTGTTTTGACGCATAGCAGGGGACAGGAGATGCTTGACTACAGCTTCATCGATCGGTCTGATTATTCCGTCATCGAATCATTCAAACAAGTCGGTGATGACATGGTTATCACTGCAAATGTTGACCCCGGAAAAAGTTTCATTCTTAAGGTCGCAGATGAGATCGGCTCAAATAATCCATTCCAATGGTATTACGGTGGTGGCGAAACAGTCCTAAAAAGCCAGTATGGTGAGATTTTCTTCACCGTGCCAAGACCACGAGAAAATCAGCAAAGGTATTTCCGTCTGTGTCCGGTTGAAAATCCCGACAAAACGACCTTTGTTCAGGTAGACATCATTTCGCCAGAAAATTCCGCTGGTCCAATTTGCCCCAAACCTGGTAAAGTTGAACTGGCATCAGAGGTCAAGGCAGATCCAAGGGTTATGATGCGACCGGAATACTTTCACTGGCTCGCTGACACCGGCGAAACAGGTCAAGGTCCAACCTTTTCACCAACTTTTGAAGCAGGGGTCCACTGGGTAAAATTGACTATGTCAGGGGCAGCATCAGAAGCCGCTGCATTCAAGTGGATCATTGTGAGATAGACCCTGCGTCTAATTTTTCGCGAAAGGCGCTAAGCAATTGGCGCCTTTTTTGCTGGAGATTTAGCGAAGGCGCCTTTTTTGCATGCGGGCGTAGACGATAAAGGCGACAGTTTCGAGGATAAGAAGGACGAGGAGGAGAATAACCCAGGCATTAAGATTCTTGAAGAAGTCGCCGACTGAAGCTGTCAGACTGGTGGTGGCCGTGGTTGTGGCGGTCGAGGTGGCAGTCAAGGCGGTCGTAGTTGAAACAATGACAGGCTTGATAGTCACAGCAACGGGAGCGGTAACGGTCACGGAAGCGCCCGGACCAGTCAGAAGACTTTGACTGTTGACCTGGAAAGCGATTGAATTGCTACCGACGGTAATATAACCACTACCGGTGCCGATAGCCCGGAATGTAACTGTTCCCAAATTCATGGGAGAAGAAAAGCCTCCGGGATAGCCGGCGGTTTTGATAAGTAGGCCGTTTACATTATCTATGGAATCGTAACCGGGCTGGTTGAGAGCCATCCAGGTTCCGCCAAAATTGAAAGAAGAAACTTGGAGCAGGTTGGCTGGGAATTTAACCTCGACTTTTTCCGTATAATCAGTGGTGCCAGCCGGATTGACCGTAAGTGAGATCGAAGCGGTCTGACCTTTGGCCACTTGAATAGATGAAGGGTAAAAAGAGACTGTAGTAGCCAAAGCCGGTGAAACTACTGACAATATTCCTGCCAAAATAAACGCGGTTGTTATAAATATTTTTTTCATATTATTATAAATTATTTGGTCCAAGTAGCCATAAGTAAAACAAAGTCTAATATATCAACACGACCATCCTTGTTGAAATCAGCCGGATTGCCAGTATTAGTTTTGCCCCAATTGGCCATGAGAGCCACGAAGTCCAGTATATCAACCTTACCATCGCCGTTGGCATCGGCTTTGGCCAGAGTCGAACGACTACCACCGCCCAAACTGCCTCCGCCTCCCCCACCTCCCCCGCCACCAGAAGTTGTACCACCGGAACTGCCACCTCCCCCGCCGCCTCCACCACCACCTCCGTTATCGGGAATCGGAGTCGGCACCGGAGTTTGGCTGTAGATTATGAATCGGCTAAAATGTTTGGTCCAGATGACCAAGTCATTGCCGACATTGAGACGACATTCGCCGTTTTCCGGTAAGGAGTCACCGTAATTTTGCGTATCAGCCTGACAGATAGTCGTGATTTTGCGAGAAACGCCACCCTGGTAAAAACCGGCGTATTCTTTTGCCCGACCAGAGATGGATATTCTGGCGGCTCTACTCAAATAGATCGGAACATCATTGTCACCAATTTCGAAAGTCACGACACTGTTTACGGCCACGAAACCGGAATCAGGCGAAATGCTTATACCGTCCGAACTAGTGGCCTGAAGAACATTAAAGTGGCCGTTCCAAACAAGGTCGGAATCGGCCATAACCGTGCCAGCCGGAACAGAGAGAGTAATAAGGCCTCCAACCGTCGCGGCAGTCATCCTCAAAGCATTGGTCAAAGTGGCCAGACTACGGGTCGAGCTGGCCGTAAGCAAAATCTTGAAGTTAGCCTGGACATTATTGACGCCAAGCGGAACATCGAGGCTGTAATCCTTGGAAATATCGTCAATGAAAACTTGCCTGGTAGTCGTGCCGGCAAAACTAAAGAGGCCGTTTGCGATCACCGGACCGCTTGGCGCCGGATGAACGATGACAGTCCGACTCGAAGTGGCCGTCTGACCGTCGATGTCGGTGGCCTTATAAATAATCTCGTAGGTCCCCGGAATGGTCATAAAAGCATTTTGCGGACCATGAAATTCGATCGTGGTAACTCCCAGAGCGCGACCGAGATAGTCGATAGCCGTCGCCCCGGCGTCAATATAGGCACCCTCTTGTGACCTCTTGTACGCATTGACAATCTTCCTGCTATTAATGGTTATTCTCGGCGGGCCGGAAAAGATCACCAGGGGTTTGTCGGTTTTGGCCGAATAAGCCTGGCCGGCGCTGGTTGTGGCCGTTACCAACGGATAATAGGTGCCGTCCGGCAATATGCCGATAGTCGCCGAGGAAACCCTCCAGACGCCACTATTCAAAGTCGCCGTGTAATTCTTGCCATTCAATGACAGAATGGGAACGGTGGCTGTTGAATCGTCAAGACTGCCGGCGCAATGGACCAGACCGCGATTTTCTATGGCGCAACTGATACCAAGGATTGAAGGAGGAACGATCGTTACCGTCGAAGTGGTTGAAGCCACATTTCCGGCCTTGTCCGTCACTGTCCAAATAACGCTGGTCGTCCCCAAGTAAAAATCAATGGGATAAACCTCGATACTACCAGCCGCCAGTCCGTTTTCATCGATAGCCGTGGCAAAGGTCAAAGAAGGTCTGGACAAGGGGGTGCCATTGGCCGTAAAAGTCTCGTCGGGAGGAGGAGTGATGATCGGCAATACCGTATCGGTGATTATTTTCCGGCTGGTATCGGTTTCGATCCGGCCTTCCTCGTCAACGGTCACAACCTTGAAAACATATCGACCATCCGGAAGATTGATATTGGGTTGCAGAATAAAAATATCGCTGAATTGAACAGTCGAGGCGGTCTTGAAAACGGCCGAACTTTCATCGCAGGCCGAGGCGCTTTCCGGACAGATAAAAACATTTTGGAATTTGACATACCGATTGGCCATCATTTTTATGTTCAAGCTCGACCTCCGCGGATTGAAAACTACATCACCGACCAGAGGCCCCCCACCGTCAACGGTGAAAACATAGGTCAGCTTGAAGTTGCCTACGAAAATCTGGATATTATTAGTGGCCGAGGATGTGGCATTATCGTCGTTCAAATTGTCGTGGGCTTCGGCCCAGATCCAGTATATGCCTTCGGCTCCGACGGCATTCCAATCGAATTTATAATCGTATCTGACGGAGCCAGTAGTCGTGCCTACAACTGAACCATTACCGATAAGCACCGGATCGGCCCGGCTTGAGGTGGCTGAACGGTAAAATTTGACGGAAAAATCTCCGCTAATGCGGCTTTCCGACCGGAAGGTTCTGGCCCAGGCCGTAAGTTCTAGATTGGTTGATGTGGAAACCAATCCGTTCTGGGGTCCGGTCAAAGTAACGACCAATGGCGAATCGGCCAGGGCCGGTTCCTGAAAAAGCCAAAAAGACAGGAAAAACAACAGCGAAATAGTGGTGATTCGAGATGTTGACTTCATCGTCATATCATTTTGCAAACTACTCTTTTGGTAGCTGGAAGTCAAGTCTCCGCAACATAACCCACCCACAGCCTTTTTCGCCCCTGCGGATCTAGTATGGGAGATACTCTACCCGCTCTTTTCTTGTAGAGTGTAGAGGCGGAAGC